>DASUZQ010000131.1:0-3720 GCA_036376815.1 Methyloceanibacter sp.
GCTTGGAGGCGAGGGGAGCGCCATACGGGTCCTCTATGGAGGCTCCGTAAAGCCCAGTAACGCCCGCGAGCTCCTGACCGTGCCGAACGTCAATGGCGCGCTAGTCGGCGGGGCAAGCCTTAAAGCTACCGATTTCTGTGCTATTCTATTGGCTTATTCGGGGACTGGCGGTCGAGGTCGATAGTGCTGCTGCGCCCGCAAGCTTTGGCAGGTCTGGTGTTCGCGGCGGCCCTCCTCGCCGGCGCGGTGGCCAGTGCCGAGCCGCTCGACAAGGAAAGCTGCGCCAATCTGCAGATCGAGCGGAAGAAGCTCCTGACCCGCGACATGCAGGCAGCCCTCGACCAGGGGCCCGATTGGGTCAAGGACCATCTGAATGACGAGGCGATCGACCGCGTCAGGCACTTTTTGAGCGTGGAAGAGCAGATCCAGTTCCGCTGCCGTGGCGGCGGGGTGGCCAAAGTGCCGGCAAAATCCACCGATACGGCGCCCGAGAACGCCGCAACCGTGCCGCTTCCTGACCGGAAACCCACGATGCCTGCAGCCGACAGCGGCGACGGCAATCCTAGCCAAGCGGTAGCTGATTCGGATAAGACACCGCCTGGCAAATCGAAGGCTACCAGATGACCACAGTGCTTCTCGTTATTCACATCATGATCGCCCTCGCGCTGATCGCCGTGGTGCTGCTGCAGCGCTCGGAGGGCGGAGCGCTCGGCATTGGCGGCGGCGGCGGCGGTTTCATGACCGGCCGGAGCGCCGGCAATGCACTGACCAAGACCACGGCGGTGCTTGCAGCCGCCTTCTTCGCCACCAGTCTGTCGCTCACGCTGATCGCGAGGAACACGAGCACGCCGACCTCGATCTTCAACCAGGCTGGCACCCCGGTTCAGGGTGGAGGAGGGTCGCTTCCAGGCCTCGTGCTTCCGTCGACGCCTCCAGTACCCGGGGCTCCGGCAGCGCCAGCGGCCCCAGCCGCGCCGGCGGCACCGCAAGCGCCGCAGTCGAAATAGCGAAACAGCGATTCGCTTCGGATAATTGCGCGTTAATTGTCGCGATAGGCGCGGATTAACGAGGATCGATCCGGATTTGTCGCGCATTTCCGCTATCCGTGGATGGAGCGGCGCTTAGGGCTACGACTCAGCCGCCTTTCAGTGTATGGTCGAGGCCCATGGCGCGGTACGTCTTCATTACCGGCGGCGTGGTCTCCTCTCTCGGCAAGGGGCTGGCATCGGCCGCTCTCGGAGCGCTGCTCCAGGCGCGCGGCTACAGCGTGCGCCTGCGCAAGCTCGACCCCTACCTCAATGTCGACCCGGGGACCATGAGCCCCTATCAGCACGGCGAGGTGTTCGTCACTGACGACGGCGCCGAGACCGATCTCGACCTCGGGCACTACGAGCGCTTCACCGGCCGCCCCGCCTGCCAGGCGGACAACATCACCACGGGGCGCATCTACCAGCAGATCATCACCAAGGAGCGCCGCGGCGATTATCTCGGCTCGACCGTCCAGGTCATCCCCCACGTCACCGACGCGATCAAGGCCTTCATCACCACCGGCAATGAGGACGTCGACTTCGTGTTGTGCGAGATCGGCGGCACGGTCGGCGACATCGAGGGCCTGCCCTTCTTCGAGGCGATCCGCCAGCTCGGCAACGAGCTGCCCCGCGGCCACACGGTGTTCATTCACTTGACGCTCGTGCCCTTCATCCCGAGCGCCGGCGAGCTGAAGACCAAGCCCACCCAGCACTCGGTCAAGGAGCTGCGCTCGATCGGCATCCAGCCCGACGTGCTGCTCTGCCGCTGCGAACGGCCATTGCCACGCGACGAGCGGCGCAAGATCGCGCTCTTCTGCAATGTCCGGCCCGAGGCTGTGATCCAGGCGCTCGACGTGGCGTCGATCTACGAGGTACCCGGCGCCTATCATGCCGAAAGCCTTGACCGCGAGGTGCTCGCAGCCTTCGGCATCAAGAACGCGCCTGAGCCTGATCTCGAGCGGTGGCGGCAGATCGCCGAGACCATCGCCAACCCGGACGGCGAGGTGAATGTCGCCGTGGTCGGCAAATACACGGGCCTCAAGGACGCCTACAAATCGCTCAACGAGGCTCTTGTCCATGGCGGCATCGCCAACAAGGTGAAAGTCAATCTGCAATGGATCGAGTCGCAGACCTTCGAGCAGGAGGACGCCTCGGCGTATCTTGAGGACGTGCACGGCATCCTCGTCCCCGGCGGCTTCGGCGAGCGCGGTTCTGAAGGCAAGATCCGCGCGGCGCGCTATGCGCGCGAGCGCGGCGTTCCCTATTTCGGCATCTGCTTCGGCATGCAGATGGCGGTGATCGAGGTCGCCCGCGACCTCGCCGGCATCGAGGAGGCGAGCTCGACCGAGTTCGGCCCGACGCCCGAGCCGGTCATCGGCCTCATGACCGAATGGATGAAGGGCGCCGAGCTTGAGAAGCGCCAGACCAACGGCAATCTCGGCGGCACCATGCGGCTCGGCGCCTATGACGCGGTGCTCGCGCGCGGCAGCAAGGTCGCCGACATCTACGGCGCGACGCGCATCTCCGAGCGCCATCGCCACCGCTACGAGGTGAACACGCGCTATCGCAACAAGCTCGAGGCCGCCGGCTTGCGCTTCTCAGGCCTGTCGCCCGATGGGCTTCTGCCTGAGATCGTCGAGATCCCCGACCATCCCTGGTTCATCGGCGTGCAGTTCCACCCGGAGCTGAAATCGCGGCCGTTCGAGCCGCACCCGCTGTTCGCCTCCTTCATCGGCGCCGCCGTGGAGCAGAGCCGGTTGGTTTAATTGGCCTTCTTCGGCCTGCCTTGCGCAAATGGATAGACTTCAGCCTGGCTGCCGGGTGTAGTGTATCGACCCGGCAACCCTTAGGCGCAGCCATGTCCGACACTCTGCCGCCTCTATCGAGCTCCGACGTCCCGCCAGAAGCCATCTCAGAGATGACCGCTCTTAAGGACTATCTCGACAATGCGATCCCGCGCAAACGAGACACTTTTCGCAATCTGCTGATTGCGACCTGGAATCTCAAGGATTTCGGATCGCTCACCGAGTCATGGAAGGCAGATTCGACGGTAACACCGAGGCGCGACTGGCGCGCTTTATGGGCGATCACCGAGATCATTTCGCGGTTTGATGTCGTCGCCTTGCAAGAGGTTACAGGCAATCTTAAGGCGCTAAGGACGCTGCTGAAGACGCTCGGCGAGGATTGGCAATTCCTCATGACCGACATCAATGCCCGTCAGGGCGGCGACGAAAGATTGGCGTTCCTGTTCGATGTGAGGAGAGTGCGGCTTTCGGGCCTTGCCTGCGAGTTGGTGATTCCTCCCGATGAAAGCCCAGGCCGAAAGATCGAGGCGAGCACGCTGCAAAAGCAGTTCGTTCGAACGCCCTATGCCATCGGCTTCCAGGCCGGAGCGGAGACTTTCGTCCTGGTGACGCTGCACGTGATCTTTGGCAAAGGCAAAGTGGGCCGGAGTGAAGAGCTCAAAGCCATAGCGCGGTGGATGGCGGATTGGGCAAAGAAGGTCAATGACTGGGAGCAAAATCTGATCGTTCTTGGAGATTTCAACATCGATAATCCTGCGTCACCGCTCTGGAAGGCGTTCACCGAAACGGGCCTGATCATTCCAGCAATCCTCAAACAGGCACTCCGTTCGATTTTTGCGGGCCAATCGAACTTCGACAAATACTATGATCAAATTGCGTGGTTTGAG
>DASUZQ010000132.1:0-7306 GCA_036376815.1 Methyloceanibacter sp.
GCCGAGCTGCCGCGCAACTCCTCGCCGACGCGCATCCGCAACCGCTGCGACCTCACCGGGAGGCCGCGCGGCTATTACCGCAAGCTTCGCATGTCGCGCATCGCGCTGCGCGATCTCGCGAGCCAAGGACAGATTCCCGGAATGATCAAGTCGAGCTGGTAGGACCACTGATGAGCATCAACGATCCCCTAGGCGACATGCTCGCGCGTATCCGTAACGCGCAGATGCGCCACAAGGCCAAGGTGACGACGCCCGCCTCAAGGTTACGCGAGCATGTGCTCGACGTGCTGGTCGAGGAGGGCTTCATCCGCGGCTATGCGCGCGTCGATTATACCGGCGGCCGGTCCGAGTTCGACATCGAGCTCAAATATTTCGACGGCGAGCCGGTGATCAAGGATATCAAGCGCATCTCGACGCCGGGGCGGCGGGTGTATTCCTCGGTGCGCGACCTGCCGACGGTCGCCAACGGGCTTGGCGTCTCCATACTTTCGACGCCGAAAGGCGTCATGTCTGACTCCCGCGCCCGCACCGAAAATGTGGGCGGCGAAATTCTCTGCAGCGTGTTTTAGGACTTACGGACGAAGGGCGATTTCGATGTCGCGTATTGGCAAAAAGCCGGTGACCATTCCGAAGGGTGTAACCGCCTCGGTGAATGGTCAGGAGGTGGCCGTGAAGGGCCCGAAGGGCGAGCTCAAGCACGTCCTCGTGGACGATGTCATCGCCAAGCTCGAGAATGGCGGTATCGAGGTCAGCCCTCGGCAGGATACGCAGAACGCACGTGCCATGTGGGGCATGTCGCGGACGCTGATCTCGAACCTCATGACCGGCGTGACCGAGGGCTTTACCAGGAAGCTCGAGATCACCGGCGTGGGCTACCGGGCGGCGGTGGCTGGATCGAACCTACAGCTCCAGCTCGGTTACAGCCACGACGTCATCTTCCACATTCCGCAAGGCATCCAGGTGGTGTGCCCGAAGCCGACCGAGATCGTGATCACCGGCATCGACAAGCAGAAGGTGGGTCAGGTGGCGGCCGAGATCAGAAAGTTCCGGCCGCCGGAGCCCTACAAGGGCAAGGGCGTCCGATATGCGGGCGAGTACATCCTCCGTAAAGAGGGCAAGAAGAAGTAGCGGGATCGGCCATGAGCGCTTTGAACGAAGGATTTTTGCGGCGTGCACATCGCGTGCGCCATACACTCAAGCGTAAGGCGCATGGCCGCGCGCGCCTGTCGGTGTTCCGCTCCTCCAAGCACATCTACGCCCAGGTGATCGACGACAATGCCGGCCGCACCGTGGTCGCGGCATCGACCTTGGACAAGGATCTGAAGGGCGCGCTCAAGAAGGGCAGCGACCTCGAAGCGGCGCAAGCCGTCGGCAAGCTCGTCGCCGAGCGGGCGCTGAAGGCCGGTGTCACCGACGTCGTGTTCGACCGCGGCGGCTATCTCTATCATGGGCGCGTCAAGGCGCTCGCCGATGCTGCCCGCGAGGCAGGGCTGAATTTCTAAAGGACCGAAGGTCATGGCAGATCGTAAAGGCGGCAGAGGCGGCGAGAGACGGGACCGCGATGAGCGCGAGCGCGACAGTGAGTTCATCGACAAGCTCGTGCACATCAATCGCGTGGCCAAGGTGGTGAAGGGCGGCAGGCGCTTCGGCTTTGCCGCGCTCGTCGTCGTCGGCGACCAGAAGGGCCGCGTCGGCTTTGGGCACGGCAAGGCGCGCGAGGTGCCGGAGGCGATCCGCAAGGCCACCGAGGCGGCGAAGCGCAACCTGGTCAAGGTGCCGCTCCGCGAGGGGCGCACGCTGCATCACGACGTGACCGGACAGCATGGCGCGGGCCGCGTGATCCTGCGCGCGGCGCCGGCGGGTACCGGCATCATCGCCGGCGGACCGATGCGCGCGGTGTTCGAGACCCTCGGCATCCAGGACGTGGTGGCGAAGTCGCTCGGCAGCTCCAACCCTTACAACATGGTGCGCGCCACTTTCGATGCGCTCCGCCATGAGGACAGCCCGCGCGGCGTGGCGGCGCGTCGCGGCAAGAAGGTGAGCGAAATCGTGTCGCGCCGCAGAGACGGCGCCGGCGAGAGCGCCGGCCAGGCTGAGGCTTAGGTCGGCGGGACGCGCCGAAAGGTAACGAAACATGGCCAAGACGACCGACAGAAAGACGATCGTGGTCGAGCAGATCGGCAGCCCGATCAGGCGCCCCGGCGTACAGCGCGCCACCTTGATCGGGCTCGGGCTCAACAAGATGCATAAGCGCCGGACGCTGATCGACAGCCCGCAGGTGCGCGGCATGGTCGCGAAGATTCATCATCTCGTCCGCATCGTGGACGAGGAGGCAGGAAAGTAGAGATCATGCGGCTGAATGAGATCGGGGACCGGGACGGCGCCACCAAAGCCAAGAAGCGGCTCGGCCGCGGCATCGGCTCGGGCCTCGGCAAGACGTCCGGACGCGGCGTCAAGGGCCAGAAGGCTCGCACCGGCGTCGCCATCAAGGGCTTCGAGGGCGGCCAGATGCCGCTCCACCGGCGCCTGCCGAAGCGCGGCTTCAACAACATCTTCGCCAAGAAGTACAACGAGCTCAATCTCGGGCGCGTTCAGTCTGCAATCGATGCCGGCCTGCTCGATGCGAAGCAGCCGATCACCGTCGATGCGCTGAAGCAAGCAGGCCTCATCCGGCGCACCAAGGATGGCGTGCGCCTGCTCGGCCATGGCGAGCTCAAGACCAAGCTCGCCTTCGAGGTGACCGGCGCCTCTGGCAGTGCGATCAAGGCGGTGGAAGCTGCCGGCGGCACGGTGACGCTGAAATCCATTACCGGCCGCGAGGCCCCAGCTGCCGATGCGATCAAGGCCAAGAAGCGCGCCGATAAGCGCGAGGCTCTTGCCGCGAAGGCCAAGGGCAAGTCCGGCAAGGCGCCTAAGGCCGAGAGCGAGGCGCAAGCCGAGCCCGGGGAGGCAAAGCCGGCCAAGGCTGCCAAGGCCAAGGGTGAGCCGGCTGCGGAGGCCCAAGCCAAGGCGCCAAAGAAGGAAAAGACCGCCGAGGGCGAGGACAAGAAGCAGCCGAAGCCTCAAGCCGGGAAGAAGGACAAGTCCTAAGGGGCTTGCCAGAGCGGCCTGTCACAATTGGTTGTCCTGGCCGTGCCCTAGAAATGCCGCGAGCGGCCGCCTACCTCGCTCGATAGTGTCGAAACGGAAGAGAGCTCGGCCATGGTTTCTGCTGCCGAACAGCTGGTTTCCAATCTGAACTTCGCCGCCTTCGCCAAGGCGGACGAGCTCAAGAAGCGCATCTGGTTCACCCTCGGCGCGCTCCTCATCTACCGGCTCGGAACCTATATCCCGATCCCCGGCATCAACCCGACAGCCTTGGCCGAAGTCTTCCGGCAGAACCAGTCGGGCTTGCTCGGCATGTTCGACATGTTTTCCGGCGGCGCGGTCGGCCGCATGGCGATCTTCGCGCTGAACATCATGCCGTACATCTCGGCCTCGATCATTATCCAGCTGCTCACCACGGTGTCCCCGCATCTTGAGCAGTTGAAGAAGGAGGGCGAGCAGGGACGCCGGCAGATGAACCAGTACACGCGCTACGGCACGGTGCTGCTCGCGGCGCTGCAGGCCTATGGTATCGCCGTGGGGCTGGAAGGCGCCGGCAACGTAGTGCTCGAGCCTGGGTTGTTCTTCCGCATCACCACGGTCATCACGCTGGTCGGCGGCACCATCTTCCTGATGTGGCTTGGCGAGCAGATCACGGCGAGGGGCGTGGGCAACGGCATCTCACTCATAATCTTCGCCGGTATCGTGGCGCGGCTGCCGCACGCGGTGCTCGGCACTCTCGAGCTCGGCCGGACCGGCTCGATGTCGACCGGGCTGATCCTCGCGCTCATCGTCATGGCCGTAGGCGTGATCGCCGTGATCGTGTTCATGGAGCGGGCGCAGCGGCGACTGCTCGTGCAATATCCCAAGCGCCAGGTCGGGAACCGCATGTTTCAGGGCGATTCTTCCCACCTTCCGCTCAAGCTCAACAGCGCCGGCGTGATCCCGCCGATCTTCGCCTCCTCGCTCCTATTGCTGCCCATCACCTTCGCCAATTTCTCCTCGGGCCAAGGCCCGGAATGGCTCACTACGGTCACCACGCTGCTCGGGCAAGGCCAGCCTCTGCACATCCTCATCTATGTTGCGCTGATCATCTTCTTCGCCTTCTTCTACACGGCCGTCGTGTTCAACCCGAAAGACACCGCCGACAATCTCAAGAAGTATGGCGGCTTTCTCCCAGGCATCAGGCCGGGCGAACGGACGGCGGAATATATCGACTACGTGCTCACCCGCATCACCGTGGTCGGCGCCCTCTACCTCGCCGCCGTCTGCGTCTTGCCCGAGATCCTCGTCTCTTACGCCGGCGCGCCGTTCTATTTCGGCGGCACCTCGCTCCTGATCGTGGTGAGCGTCACCATGGACACCGTGGCCCAGGTGCAGAGCCATCTCTTGGCCCATCAATATGAAGGGCTGATCAAGCGGGCCAAGCTCAGGGGAGCGCGACGGCAATGATCCTGGTCCTGCTTGGTCCTCCCGGTGCCGGCAAGGGGACCCAGGCCAATCTGCTGGAGACCGACCGTTCGCTCGTCAAGCTTTCCTCCGGAGACATGTTGCGGGCGGCCGTGGCGGCCGGGACAGAGCTTGGCCGCAAGGCCGGCGACATCATGGAACGGGGCGCGCTCGTGCCCGACGACATCGTGATCGGGTTGATCGCCGAGCGGCTGGATAGAGGCGGAGAGGGTGAGGGCTTCATCCTTGACGGATTTCCCCGGACCATCGCCCAGGCCGAGGCGCTCGACCGGCTGCTGGCGGAGCGGGGCAAGACGCTCGACGCGGTGGTCGAGATGCAGGTCGACGACGATGCCCTGGTCAAGCGCATCATCGGCCGCTTCACTTGCGCCAATTGCGGCGAGGGCTATCACGACGACTTCAAGACGCCGAAGGTGCCAGGCGTCTGCGACCGGTGCGGCTCGAAGGAATTCGTGCGGCGGCGCGACGACAATGAGGAGGTGGTCCGGTCGAGGCTCGAGGCCTATCACGCCCAGACCAAGCCTCTGATCAACTATTATGCGAAACAGGGAAAGCTCAAATCCGTCGATGGCATGGCTGAAATCGGTGAGGTGCGCCGGGCCATCGGGCGGGCCTTGGATGGGTCAGCTTAAATCCGCCAAGACCCCCGGTTGACCTTGTCAAGCGGAATCGCTAGATAAGGCACGACCCATTTCTGGATAGGAACGACCGGTCCCGGGGGGCGGTGCCTTCCCGAGGTCGGTTTTGCTGCGTTCCATTGCGAATTGCCATTAGATTTCAGCACGTTAAGGCGTGCTTCGAGGAGAAAGCTTCGTGGCCCGAATTGCAGGTGTAAATATCCCGTCCAACAAGCGGGTGCAGGTGGCGCTCACCTATATCCATGGCATTGGCGATACCTTTGCCAAGCAGATCCTAGCCAAAGTGGGCATTCCACCTGAGCGGCGGGTCAGCCAGCTCACCGAATCTGAGGTCATTCAGATTCGCGAGGTGATCGACCGGGACTACATGGTCGAGGGCGATTTGCGGCGCGATGTCGCAATGAATATCAAGCGATTGATGGATCTTGGCTGTTATCGCGGCTTGAGGCACCGACGCGGCTTGCCGGTGCATGGCCAGAGGACCCACACCAATGCGCGCACGCGCAAAGGTCCAGCCAAGCCGATCGCAGGCAAGAAGAAGTAAGAGTTTCAATCGAGCTTGGCTGAAGCATGATCTTCGGCCGGAGCCAATTTGTGAAGATGCGGGAATAAAGCATGGCCAAAGACAAGACACGCGTTCGCCGCCGGGAAAAGAAAAACATCACCTCGGGCGTCGCTCATGTGCATGCAAGTTTCAACAACACCATGATCACCATCACCGATGCGCAAGGAAACACCATCTCCTGGTCGTCGGCGGGGGCCATGGGTTTCAAGGGATCGCGCAAATCCACTCCCTATGCGGCGCAGGTCGCTGCCGAGGACGCCGGCAAGAAGGCCATGGAGCACGGCATGAAGAATCTCGAAATCGAGGTTCGCGGGCCGGGCTCGGGCCGTGAATCGGCGCTTCGGGCGCTGCAAGCCGCGGGCTTTACCATCATCACCATCCGCGATGTAACGCCGATCCCGCATAACGGCTGCCGCCCGCGCAAGCGGCGGCGGGTCTAAGGGAAGGCAAAAGTCCTCATGTTACACGCGGATTCTCGCAAGCTGGGCCAGGCGGCCCCGCTTAAGGACCAGGAAAGGGCCCTCCAGGTGCTGCAGAAGAACTGGCAAGATCTCATCAAGCCCACCAAGCTCAACGTCTCGTCCGGCCGCGATCCGGCGCGTTTCGCGCTCGTCGTGGCTGAGCCGCTCGAGCGCGGGTTCGGGCTTACCCTCGGCAACGCGCTTCGCCGCGTGTTGCTCTCCTCGCTTCAAGGCGCGGCGATCACCTCGGTGCATATCGACGGCGTGCTGCACGAGTTCTCCTCGATCGCCGGCGTGCGCGAGGATGTCACCGACATCATCCTCAACATCAAGGAGATCGCGCTCCGCCAGCATGCCGAGGGCGTGAAGCGCATGGTGCTGAAGAAGGAAGGACCCGGCGTGGCCAAGGCCGGCGACATCGAGACCGGCGCCGACATCGAGATCCTCAATCCGGATCACGTGATTTGCACGCTCGACCAGGGCGCCGCGATCCGCATGGAGTTCACCACCTCGACCGGCAAGGGCTACGTCCCGGCCGAGCGCAATCGTCCCGACGACGCGCCGATCGGCTTCATTCCGGTGGACTCGCTCTACAGCCCGGTGCGCAAGGTCTCCTATCGCGTGGAGAACACCCGCGAAGGCCAGATCCTCGACTACGACAAGCTCACCATGGAGATCGAGACCAACGGCTCGGTGCGGCCGGAGGACACCGTGGCTTTGGCCGCGCGCATCGTTCAGGACCAGCTCTCGGTGTTCGTCAATTTCGAAGAGCCGAAGAAGGAAATGCCCTTCGAGCGGCAGCCTGAGCTCGTGTTCAACGCGGCGCTGCTGAAGAAGGTCGACGAGCTCGAGCTGTCGGTGCGCTCGGCGAATTGCCTGAAGAACGACAACATCGTCTATATCGGCGACCTCATCCAGAAGACTGAAGCCGAGATGCTGCGGACGCCGAATTTCGGCCGCAAGTCGCTGAATGAGATTAAAGAGGTGCTCGCCTCCATGGGCCTGCATCTCGGCATGGAAGTGCCGGACTGGCCGCCGGAAAACATCGAAGAGCTCGCCAAGCGCTTCGAGGATCATTACTAGCCAGC
>DASUZQ010000133.1:0-5825 GCA_036376815.1 Methyloceanibacter sp.
ATACATCGAGGCGATGAGGCAGAAGGCTGCCGCAAACACGCCGAGCATGCCGAGCGTCGCCAGTGTCGGCGCCGCCGCGTAGCAAAGGAAGCCGAGGGTGAAGAAAGTGAAATAGGTCATCTTCCGCCCGAGGCTGTCGGACAAGGATGCCCAGAGGAAGCGGCCTGCGATATTGAACAGCGAGAACAGCCCGACAAAGGCCGCGCCAACTAGCGCCGCTTGCGCCTTTTGCGCGTCGCTGAATTGGGCAAAGCCCACGGAAGGATCGCCGAACAACCTGCCGCCGAAGGTCTCCTGCAGCATGGGCGAAGCTGCGCCAATGATGCCGATGCCGGCCGACACGTTGAGGCAGAGCACCGCCCAGATCAGCCAGAATTGCAGCGTCTTGTGCGCGTCCTTGAGATCGACGTTGCCGGTGGTGATCATGGCATTGGATTTGACTGGTAGCGTCCAGCCTTGCGGCTTCCAGCCGGTGGGCGGCAAGCGGTAGCCGAAGGCCCCGCCAAGCATGAACACGAAATAGATGATGCCCATGGTGATGAAGGTCTCCCACACCCCGGGCGAGGTTGGCGTGGCATAGTGGTTCATCAGCATGGTGGCGAGGGGCGAGCCGATCATGGCGCCGCCACCGAAGCCCATGATGGCCATGCCGGTCGCCATGCCGCGGCGGTCAGGGACCCATTTGATCAGGGTCGAGACCGGCGAGATGTACCCGAGGCCAAGGCCGCAGCCGCCGATGATGCCCGAGCCAAGCCACATCAGCCAAAGCTGGTGGATATAGACGCCGAGTGCCGAAATCAGAAAGCCGCCGCTCCAGCAGAATGCGGCGACCACGCCGGCTCTGCGTGGCCCAACCCGCTCGAGCCAGCCGCCCCAAAGCGCGGCGGATGTGCCGAGCAACACGAAGAACAGGGTGTACATCCAGCCAAGATCGAACTGGCTCCAGTTGCAACTCGTGGTGAAAAGTGCCTGCAGCGTGCCCGCCGCCTTCTCGCCGAACGTAGTCGCGGCGGCCGAGCATTCGGGAACCGCCTTACCGTCGGCGCCCAAGAGCGCACCTTGCAGCGGCTTCCAGAACACGCTGAAGCCATAGGCCATGCCGATGCAGAGATGGATCGCAAGTGCGGCCGGTGGAACAAGCCAGCGGTTGTAATTTGCCGGCGCGATAGTCCGCTCCTTGTCCAGGAGCCCTATATGATTGTCGGCAACTGCCGCCTGACCCGTGCTCGCCATAGCGTCTCTCTCCCTCGGGGTTCTTTGGCACACCCCGTTGTCGCGGGCGGTAATCTGGACGGGCTTGAAGGTGACCGCAAGAGCCTAGCAAGCGTCCCCGCCAATCGGGCCTCCTCCTGGAATCAATCGAGGGCCTGAGCCCCGGCAATTGGAATGGATTTGCGAAAGCTGCGTAACAGCGCGGCGCCGCGATTCCGGCTGCGGCTCAGTTCCGCTGGTTCGCCTTCCTCACCAGCAGCGAGGCGATGAGCGCGGCGAAGCCAAAGAGCTGGGCAAGCCCATTGGCCGCCTGTCCCCATTCCCACAAGGACCGCCACTCAGCCCAATTGTCCGGAACCGGCCCGTTCACCCATTTGGCGAGCTCGACATTCACCGGATAGACGAGGACCCACCAGATCAGGAGGCCGATGGCGAACATCGCCGCGGCAGCGGCGGTGAAGGCGAAACCGGCCGCGCCGTGGCGGCGCAGCAGCAACGCGAGCACGACGAGGGCGATGATGGTGGCGACCTGCAGCAGCACGCCGAGCGGGCCGGACAGCGCGTAGGTGCCGCCCTGCACCGTCGACCCCACCCAGAGATACTGGTCCCAACCCATGCGCGCCGGGAGCTGCATGAGATGGCCGATGCCGACGCCGAGCGAGAGCGCCGCGAGCATGATGACCACGAAGCGAGCGGTCCTGAGTTCCATTGCGTCCCCCTTCTCACCGGAGCCTAGGACTCCGCGCTGTTCGGCTCTCCGGCTGTTTCTTCGATGACTTTGAGATGGCGCACCGTGAGGCTGTCGATCTCGACCTCGCGCAAGCGCGCTTTGCGAATTTCCAGCCTGCCGATCGCGAGCGCCCCGATGGCAAGCGCGCCGACCGCGAGGGCCCCAACTGCGAATGCTCCAAATGCGATCTGCCCTGCGGCGAGCGCCCCTACCGCCGAGGCTCCGGTGGCTGACGCAGGCACTTTGACCGGAGACAACCTGACTGGTGCGAGCTTTCGCGCGGCCACCGGCACGCGCCGCTGGCTCGCTGCCTTGAGGGCAAGCGCGCCGACGAGAAAGGCAAGAGGGCGCATGTCGCCTCCTTAAGCAACCTGCCCTTCTCTACTCCATCCTTGGTCGAGAGTGAAATGGGCGCATAAGCGCATCATTCAGGCGGGCGCGTCTTGCTCTTGGAGGTGCCGGGCAGCGGCTCGCCGGTCTCGAGGAACGTTTTCAGGCTGGACAGCACCAGCGGCCAGCCCCTGGAAATTCCGGAGAGCATCGCAGACTCAGGCTCGAGCTCTGAGTGCATCACTGTCAGGCGCACGCCATCGCCATAGGTCTCGATGTCGAAGGTGACGCGGGAGACCTTGGCAGGGTCCTTGGCATCCTTCGGAGAGGCCCAGGTCAGCACGAGGTGCCGCGGCGGCGAGCTCTCGACCACACGACCGACGATGTCGACGACGCTCGCATCGTCATGCTCCTCATGGCGCCACTCGGATCCCACCTTCCAGTCGGAAGCATTGCGGTGATTGAACCAATATTTTCGCGTGAAGGCGGGGTCGGTCAGCGCCTGCCACACTCTTTCCGGCGTGCTGTTGATGTAGGTGACATAAATGAAGCTCGGTCTACTCATCGCTTCCCTCCAACGCTCGTTTCAACTCACCGAGCGCCTTCAGCCGATGGCGCTCATATTTGCCGATCCATCTCTCGGCGATCTCGTTGATGGGGACGGGATTGATGTAGTGCAGCTTCTCCCGCCCGCGCCGCCTCGCCACCACCAGATTGGCGCCCTCAAGGATCGCCAAATGCTTGGTCACCGCCTGACGCGTCATGTCGAGGCCCTTGCACAGCTCGCCAAGTGTCTGGCCATTCTCGGCATGCAGCCGATCCAGCAATTGCCTACGACTCGCATCCGCCAGCGCCTTGAAGACGGCATCCATCGAAGCCTCTAATATGCAACCATTTGGTTGCCTGTCAAGCAAGACTTGCGACGTGCCCTTTGAATGGCGACGCCTAGTCGAGCGTCCTGCGGAAGCGGAACAGCGCCAGCCCCATGGCGGCGAACATGAAGATGGCGAGCGCGGCAACATCCATCTGCATATCGGCGAAGCCGTTGCCCTTCAGCATGATGCCGCGGACGATGCGGATGAAATGGGTGAGCGGCAGCACCTCGCCGATCCATTGCGCCCATTGCGGCATGCCGCGGAACGGGAAAGCGAAGCCCGACAGCAGGAAATTCGGCAGGAAGAAGAAGAACGTCATTTGCACCGCCTGGAGCTGGTTCTTGGCAACGGTGGAGAAGGTGTAGCCGACGGCGAGGTTTGAGGCCGCGAACAGCGTCGACAGCGTGATGAGGAGCGGCACGCTGCCGAGGACCGGCACGTCGAACACGTAATGCGCGGCGACCAAGATGATGGTCATCTGCACGAAGCCGACCAGCACGAAAGGCGCGATCTTGCCGATCATGATCTCGACCGGCTTGATCGGCATCGACAACAGGCTCTCCATGGTGCCGCGCTCGATCTCGCGCGTCACCGCGAGCGCCGTGAACATCATCATGGTCATGGTGAGCACGACGCCGAGGAGCCCAGGCACGATGTTGTACTGGGTGATGCCCTCAGGGTTGTAGCGGCGCTGCAAAACCAGCTCGAAGGCTTGCGATTTGTCGGCGACGGAGGCGTCAGGCCCGCGCAGCTCTCGCCGCAAGGCGGTGTCGATGACGCCCTGCGCCGCGGAGATGGCGGTACCCGTCGCCACCGGGTCGGTCGCATCGGCGATGACGAGCACAGACGGCTTGTCGCCGCGCCGCACGTCGCGATCGAAGCTCGCTGGAATCTCGATGGCGAATTGCACCGTCCCGGTCCTGACAAGCTGGTCGAGCTCCTCCGCCGAGCGCACCTGGCGCTTGAAGTCGAAATAGTCGGTGTTCTTCATGGCGCTCAACACAGCGCGGGTGAGCGGCCCGTCGTCGCGCACGAGCACGGCCGTCGGCAAGTTCTTGGGGTCGGTGTTGATGGCGAAGCCGAACAGCGTGAGCTGCAAGATCGGCACGAACAACATGGTGGCGAAGGTCATGCGGTCGCGCCGCATCTGCACGAATTCTTTGACGATCATCGCCCACATGCGGCCGATGACGCCGGGATCGCGCCGCCCGGCGGCGCCGTTATAGGCCTCGGCGGTGCTCACGCGTAATTGTCCTTGGATTTGTCCATCAGCATGATGAACACGTCTTCGAGCGAGGGCTCTCCGCGCTTCCAGCGATGCGCGCCGTCGGCCTTCTTGGCCTCGGCGATCGCCTTGTCGAGCGCGCGCTTGTCGCGTCCGCTCACATGCAGCTCGGCGCCGAACGGCGCCACCATGTCGACGCCGTCAACCATCTGCAGCTGCAAGACGAGCCGGTGCAAATCGGCGCCGGACACTATCCAGGTCGAGAGGCCAGACTGGGCGATGACCTCGTTGGCTGTGCCGCGCGCGAGCAGCTCGCCGAACGAGATATAGGCAATCTCGTGACAGCGCTCGGCCTCGTCCATGTAATGGGTGGAGACGAGCACGGTGACGCCCTCGGCGGCGAGCCGGTGAATTTCTTCCCAGAATTTGCGCCGCGCCTTGGGGTCGACGCCGGCCGTCGGCTCGTCGAGCAAGAGCAGTTTCGGCGACGGCAGGATGCAGGCGCCGAGCGCAAGGCGTTGCTTCCAGCCGCCTGATAGTTGCCCGGCAAGCAGCTCGGCGCGGCCGTCGAGCCCGAGCCGGTGGATGGCCTCCTTGGCCGCTCCTCTCGGGTTTGGCACGCCATAGACGCGTGCCACGAACTCGAGATTCTCGCGGATGGAGAGGTCCTCATAGAGGCTGAAGCGCTGGGTCATGTAGCCGACCTCGCGCTTGATCTCGTCCTGCTGGGTGAGGATGTCGTAGCCGAGACAGGTGCCGTGACCGGAGTCTGGCGTCAGCAGCCCGCACAGCATGCGGATGGTGGTGGTCTTGCCGCTGCCGTTCGGCCCGAGGAAGCCGTAGATCTCGCCCTTCGGCACCTTGAGGGAGAGATGGTTGACCACGGTCCGGCCGGAGAAGGACTTGGTCAGCCCCTCGGCGTCGATTGCGATCTCCTTGGTGTCCGTCATCGCTGCACCAGTTGCGCGTCCGGCCCAAGGCTCACGCTCACCGGCTGGCCGGCGGTGAGCTTCGCCGCTTCACCCGAGGGCCTCGCCTCGACCAGGAACACGAGCTTCTGCCGCTGCTCCTGGGAGAAGATCACCGGCGGTGTGAACTCGGCATTGCGCGAGATAAAGCTGATCGTGGCGGTGAGATCGCTCTGGCAGCCGTCGCAACTGACTTTGATGATCTGGCCGAGATGAAGACTCGCCCGCACCGGCTCGGCCACGAAGAACCGCACTTTGAGATTGCCCGGCGGCAGAAGCGCGATCACCGCCTGGCCCTCTTTCACCACCTCGCCGGGACGGAAATAGACCTCCTCGACCGTCCCGGTCGCGGGCGCGAACACCTTGCGCTTGGCGAGGCCTTTCTCAGCCTGCTCCAGCGAATGCCGCGCATTCTCGACCGAGGCCGCCGCGGCATCGATCAGATCGGAGCGGTTCGGCAACTTGGCTGCGGTGATGCGACGCTC
>DASUZQ010000134.1:0-7250 GCA_036376815.1 Methyloceanibacter sp.
AAGGCAAGGCGCTCGACCTGTCGCAGGCCGCCCCGATCGAGAAATACAGCCCAAAAATCAAGGGCGTCAACGAATATGCAGAGATCAAGGACGCCGATGTGGTGATCGTCACCGCCGGCGTGCCGCGGAAACCCGGCATGAGCCGCGACGATCTCCTGGAAATCAACCTCAAGGTGATGGAGCAGGTTGGCGCTGGTTTGCGCAAATACGCGCCTGAGGCCTTCGTCATCTGCGTCACCAACCCGCTCGATGCCATGGTCTGGGCGCTGCAGAAGACGAGCGGTCTGCCGCGCAACAAGGTGGTCGGCATGGCCGGTATCCTCGATGCCGCGAGGTTCCGCTTCTTCCTTGCCGAGGAGTTCGACGTGAGCCCCGAGGACGTGACCGCGATGGTGCTTGGCGGCCATGGAGACACCATGGTGCCGCTCATCCGCTATTCGACCGTGGCTGGAATTCCGCTCACCGATCTCGTGCGCATGCGCTGGATCACGCAGAAGCGGCTCGACGAGATCGTGCAGCGCACGCGAGACGGCGGCGCCGAGATCGTTGGCCTACTGAAATCTGGCTCGGCCTATTACGCGCCGGCCGCCGCTGCGCTGGAAATGGCCGAGTCCTATCTCAAGAACAAGAAGCGCGTGCTGCCTTGCGCCGCCTATCTCAACGGCGAGTACCACGTGAAAGGCCTTTATGCCGGCGTGCCGGTGGTGATCAGCGCCAAGGGTGTGGAGCGCGTCATCGAGCTCGACCTCAACTCGGCTGAGCGCGACGCCTTCATGAAGTCGGTCGAATCGGTGAAATCGCTGGTCGAGCTCTGCCAGAGGATCGCGCCGAGCCTCGCTGCACCCGTGTCCTGATTGCAAGCTCGCCTGGGGGACCCATGAATATCCACGAGTATCAAGCCAAATCGCTGCTCCACGACTACGGCGCTCCGGTCGCAGACGGCTATGTGGCCACCACGCCGCAAGAAGCGGTCTCCGCGGCCGGCAAGCTGAAGCCAGGCGCATGGGTGGTGAAGGCGCAGATCCATGCCGGCGGCAGGGGCAAGGGCGGCGGCATCAAGCTGGTGAAGACGCTTGAGGAGCTGCGGGGACAGGCCGAGCGCCTGCTGGGCAAGCCGCTGATCACGCCGCAGACCGGGCCGAAGGGACGACCCGTGGCCCAAGTCTATGTGGTCGAGGATACTGCCATTGGGTGCGAGCTTTATCTCTCGCTTCTGGTCGATCGCGACTCTGGGCGCGTGGCCTTCATCGCCTCGACCGAAGGCGGCGTGAATATCGAGGAGGTCGCGGTCAAGACGCCGGAAAAAATCACCACGCTCACCGTCGATCCGGCGTCCGGCCTGTGGCCGTTCCATACCCGCATCATCGCCTCGGCGCTCAAGCTCGAAGGCGACCAGGCCAGGCAATGCGCGAGGCTCGTGAGCGCTCTCTACCGGCTGTTCCTCGACAAGGACGCGAGCCTGATCGAGATCAACCCACTGGTGGTCACCAAGGACGGCAAGCTCACTTGCCTCGATGCCAAGATCGGCTTCGACGACAATGCCGTGTTCCGCCATCCCGACATCGAAGCCTTGCGTGACTTCGATCAGGAGGAGCCGGCCGAGGTCGAGGCTCAGCGGCTCGGGCTCTCTTATGTGAAGCTCGACGGCACCATCGGCTGCATGGTCAATGGCGCGGGCCTTGCCATGGCGACCATGGACATCATAAAGCTCAGAGGCGGCGAGCCTGCGAACTTCCTCGATGTCGGCGGCGGCGCCTCGAAGGAGAAGATCGCCGAAGCCTTCAAGATCATTCTCTCCGACCCGCACGTGAAGGGCGTGCTGGTGAACATCTTCGGCGGCATCATGCGCTGCGATGTCATCGCCGAGGGGATCATCGAGGCTGTGCGCGAGGTGAAGATCGGCGTGCCGCTCGTGGTGCGGCTCGAAGGCACCAATGTGGCGCGCGGCAAGACCTTGCTTCAGGAGTCGGGGCTTTCCGTCATTCCAGCCGACGATCTCGACGACGCGGCACGGAAAATCGTCGCTTCGGTCAAGGACGCGGCGTAAGGCGCATGCGCCAGAACGGCCCTTCTCGCATTGCACAAAGACGCGGTATGCTAAGGGCTTCGGGTGGGGGCGTATAGACGATGGCCGCGGTAGAAGGGTTGATCAGAGCCTGCCCGCAATGCGGCAGCGAGGCGTTTCGCGCGCTGCCCGATTATTCCTCGCCGCCTTGGCAGATCGTGGAATGCCCCTCTTGCACCTTCGTCTACTTGCGCAATCCGCCCGAGTACAAGCACCTCGTCAGCGATTTTGCTTGGGAGAAGACTCGCGTGGCGGAAGTCGAGCGGCGGAAAGCGAGAAGCCCCATCCGCATGTGGCTCGACAGCGTGACGCGCTGGCGGGCCGGCATCTATTCGCCGGGGATCGCCGGCACGCTCAAGCGCCTGTTTACGCCGGGACGTGTGCTCGATGTCGGCTGCGGCTCCGGCAAGAAGGTGCCTGAACCCTTCGTCCCGTTCGGCGTCGAAATTTCCGAAGCCTTGTCGCGCGAGGCTGACGGCCATATGCGCGCCCGCGGCGGCCGCGCTATCCACGCTCCGGCGGTCGACGGCGTGAAGGAATTTCCCGACCGCTATTTCAGCGGCATCTTGCTCCGGTCGTTCCTCGAGCACGAGAAGCAACCGAAGGAGTTGCTAGAGCAATGCTCGCGCGTGCTGGCGCCAGGCGGCGCCATCTATGTGCGCGTGCCGAACTATGGAAGCCTGAACCGGCGCATGCTCGGCGCCAAATGGTGCGGCTTCCGTTATCCTGATCACGTCAACTACTTCACCACGACGTCGCTCGGCGCCATGGCCGGCGATTGCGGATTGAAGCTGAAACTGCTCAACCCCATCCGCCTTCCTCTCGACGACAACATCAACGCCGTCCTCTCGTCAGAGGCAGTAAGCGGCTGAAGGCCCGAGTTTTGCATTCATTCCGCTAAGCGAATTCCAGAGTCATCAACCTATGTCAGTCCTCGTCGATAAGAATACCCGCGTCATCTGCCAGGGCTTCACCGGCGCGCAAGGCACCTTCCATTCCGAGCAGGCCATCGCCTATGGCACCAAGATGGTCGGCGGTGTGACACCGGGCAAAGGCGGCACCATGCATCTCGGCCTGCCGGTGTTCGACACCGTGCGGGAGGCGGTGCACGAGACCGGGGCGGACGCGAGCGCCGTCTATGTGCCGCCGGCCTTTGCCGCCGACGCGATCCTGGAGGCTATCGAGGCCGAAATGCCGCTCGTGGTATGCATCACCGAGGGCGTGCCGGTGCTCGACATGGTGAAAGTGAAGCGCGCGTTGTGCGGCTCGAAGACGCGGGTGATCGGGCCGAACTGCCCGGGCATCATCACCCCTGACCAATGCAAGATCGGCATCATGCCGGGGCATATCCACCGCCCGGGCAACGTGGGCATTGTGTCGCGGTCGGGCACCCTCACCTATGAAGCCGTGGCGCAGACCACCGCCGTCGGCCTCGGCCAATCGACCTGCATCGGCATCGGCGGCGATCCGGTCAATGGCACGAACTTCATCGATTGCCTCGATCTGTTCCTCAAGGATGACGGCACCGAAGCGATCATCATGATCGGCGAGATCGGTGGCAGTGCCGAGGAAGAAGCCGCGGCATTCCTGGCCGAGGCCAAGGTCAAGAAGCCCGTGGTGGGCTTTATCGCCGGGGTCAGCGCGCCGACTGGGCGCCGCATGGGCCATGCCGGGGCGGTGATCTCGGGCGGCAAGGGCGACGCCAAGCACAAAATTGAGGCAATGCGTGCTGCGGGAATTGTCATGGCCGACTCCCCGGGTGGCCTTGGAACCACACTCGCCCGCGTATTACATGGGGGTTGAGCCGGACGGCCCAAGACTTGCTTTTTTTGACCGGCAGGCCGGTAGCACCGAACCACCGGCAAGGTTGATCCCATGACCAGGCACGAACTCAACGACGTGTTTGCCACCACGTCGTTTCTGCAAGGCGCCAACGCCTCCTATCTCGAGCAGCTGCATGCTAGCTATAAGCAGGCGCCCGACTCAGTCGGGCCCGAATGGCAGGCGTTTTTCGCGAGCCTCGGGGACGACAAGGACGACGTGCTGTTAGAGGCGCGGGGGCCGTCCTGGAAGCCTTCGAATGGGCTCGAGGCGACGGTGCTGGCGCCGGCCGAATTCACCGAAGAGCAGGCGCTCGACGCGGCGCGAGATACGCTTGCAGCGCGCACGCTGATCCGGAACTTCCGCACCCGCGGCCATCTGATCGCCAAGCTCGATCCGCTCGAGCTCTCTACCCGCAAGGAGCATCCCGAGCTCAGGCCGCGAACCTACGGCTTCACCAAGGCCGATTACGACCGCCAGATCTATCTCGGCGGGGCGCTTGGACTTGAGTTCGGCACGCTCCGCCAGGTGCTCGAAATTCTGAAGCGCAGTTATTGTGAGCATATCGGCACCGAGTACATGCATATCTCCGATCCCGAGCAACGGGCCTGGATCCAGGAGCGCATCGAGCTTGCTGAGAACGCCGTCCGCTTCACCCCTCAAGGCAAGAAGGCGATCCTAAAGAAGCTGATCGAGGCCGAGATCTTCGAGCGCTTCCTCGACGTGAAATACACCGGCACGAAAAGGTTCGGGCTCGACGGCGGCGAATCGGTGGTGCCGGCGCTCGAGCAGGTGATCAAGCGCGGCGGTCAGCTCGGGCTGAAGGAGATCGTCATCGGCATGCCGCATCGCGGCCGGCTCAACGTGCTCGCCAATGTGATGGCGAAGCCCTACCGGGCGATCTTCAACGAGTTCAAAGGCGGCTCGGCTCATCCGGACGAGGTCGAAGGCTCAGGCGACGTGAAATATCACCTCGGCGCCTCGTCGGACCGCGAGTTCGACACGAACCGCGTGCATCTGTCGCTCACCGCCAATCCGTCGCATCTCGAGATCGTCGACCCCGTCGTGCTCGGCAAGGTGCGGGCGAAGCAGGATCAGCTGCACGATCGCGAGCGGCGGAAAGTGCTGCCGCTGCTCTTGCACGGTGATGCCGCCTTCGCCGGGCAGGGCGTGGTGGCGGAATGTTTCGGGCTGTCAGGCTTGCGCGGCCACCGCACAGGCGGCTCGCTGCACTTCATCGTCAACAATCAGATCGGCTTCACCACGGCGCCGCGCTTCGCCCGCTCTTCGCCCTATCCTTCCGACGTGGCCAAGATGATCGACGCCCCGATCTTTCATGTGAACGGTGATGATCCCGAGGCCGTGGTCTACGTGACCAAGATCGCCGTCGAGTACCGCCAGCGCTTCGGCAAGCCGGTGGTCATCGACATGTTCTGCTACCGCCGCCACGGCCATAACGAGGCCGACGAGCCGGCTTTCACTCAGCCTTTGATGTATGCCCGCATCGGCGAGCATCCGCGCGTCACCGAGATCTACGGCAAGAAGCTGGTCGAGGAGGGCCTGCTCACCGCGGCGGAAGTCGAGGGCATGCACACCGAGTTCCGCGCCCTGCTCGAGGAGGAGTTTGCCGCGGGCGACTCCTATCGCCCGAACCGGGCCGATTGGCTCGACGGAAAATGGTCCGGCATCGGCCATGCCGAAGAGGGCGCGCGGCGCGGCGTGACCGGCGTCGACCTCGAAAGGTTGAAGGAAATCGGCCGCAAGCTCACCACCATCCCGAAAGCCTTCACGCCGCACAAGACGATCGCGCGCATCATGGCCAACCGGCGCAAGATGATCGAGGAGGGCGCCGGCATCGATTGGGCGACTGCCGAATCGCTCGCTTTCGGCACGCTACTGACCGAGGGCTTCCGCGTGCGCCTGTCGGGGCAGGACTCTGAGCGCGGCACCTTCTCCCAGCGTCACTCGGTGCTGATGGATCAGGTGAACGAGAAGAAGTACACCCCGCTCAAGCATATCACCAAGACGCAAGGCGTCTTCGAGGTGATCAATTCCATGCTGTCGGAGGAGGCGGTGCTCGGCTTCGAATACGGCTACAGCCTCGCCGAGCCGAACGCTTTGGTGTTGTGGGAAGCGCAGTTCGGCGATTTCGCCAACGGCGCGCAGGTGATCATCGACCAGTTTATCTCGTCCGGCGAGCGCAAATGGCTGCGCATGTCTGGCCTCGTGATGTTGCTGCCGCATGGTTATGAAGGCCAGGGGCCCGAGCATTCCTCGGCGAGGCTCGAGCGCTATCTTCAGCTTTGCGCCGAGGACAACTGGCAGATCGCCAATTGCACCACGCCGGCCAACTACTTCCACATCCTGCGGCGCCAGCTGCACCGCCAATTCCGCAAGCCGCTCGTGCTGATGACGCCGAAGTCGCTGCTCCGTCACAAGCGCGTGGTATCGACCCTGTCACAATTCGGTCCGGGGACGAGCTTTCACCGGGTGTTGTGGGACGATGCCCAGTTCCTCGAAGGCCAGGCGATCAAGCTCAAGCCCGACGCCGAGATCAAGCGCGTGGTGCTCTGCTCCGGCAAGGTCTATTACGATCTCTACGAGGAGCGCGAGAAGCGCGGGGTGGACGACGTCTATCTCTTGCGCATCGAGCAGCTATACCCGTTCCCGGCGCGGGCGCTGATCCAGGAGCTGTCGCGATTCTCCGAGGCCGAGATGGTGTGGTGCCAGGAAGAGCCGAAGAACATGGGAGCGTGGAGCTTCATCGAGCCAAATCTCGAATGGGTGCTCGACCATATCCAGGCGAGGCATAGGCGGCCGCGCTATGCCGGGCGTCCGGCCTCGGCGTCGACGGCGGCTGGGATTGCCCGCAAGCACCAATTGGAATTGAAGACGCTGCTCGAAGAGGCGTTGGGTTAGGCGCGGGCGATTGGGGAGAGGACGACAGGTCATGGCCACAGAGATCCGCGTTCCGACCCTCGGCGAATCCGTGACCGAGGCGACGGTGGGCCAGTGGTTCAAGCAGGCCGGCGACGCGGTCACTGCCGATGAGCCTCTGGTCGAGCTTGAGACCGACAAGGTGACGGTCGAAGTGCCGGCGCCAGCCTCGGGCGTGCTTTCGGAGATTGTCGTCAAGGCCGGCGATACCGTTGCCGTGGGATCGGTGCTCGGCGCCATTGCCGAGGGCGACGGCAAGGCGAAGCCCGCGCCGGTCAAGGCGGCAGCGGCGGCACCGCAACCTGCCCCGGCTCCGGTGAAGCCGCCGGAGCCACCCAAGCCAGCAAAGATGCAACCAGCAGCGCTCGAACGTGAGCCCTCGCCTCGCGAAGAAGTGAGCGATAGCGGCAACGGCAATGGCAACGGC
>DASUZQ010000135.1:0-2783 GCA_036376815.1 Methyloceanibacter sp.
CGGGTCACGTCGGGCGCGAGCTTGTATTGCTGATAGATCTTGATGAAGCGGTCGGCCTCACCCTTGGATTCGGCCACCACCTTGTCGCGATAGCCTTGCGCCGCCTGCAGGATGCGCTCGGCCTCGCCCTTGGCTTCCGGGATGATGCGGTTGGCATAAGCCTGCGCCTCGTTCTGCAGCCGCTCCTGATCGGCGCGGGCTGCCTGCACGTCGCGGAAGGCGTCGATCACTTGCGCTGGCGGATCGACCTTCTGGAGTTGGACCTGGGTCACCTGCACGCCGGCGCCATAAGAGTCGAGCGTCTTTTGCATCAGCGCCTGCACCGCGGCCTCGGTCTTGGCCCGCGCCTCGGTGAGGAGAGGCTCGATATCGCTCTGGCCGACGATCTCGCGCATGGCGCTTTCGGCGACATCCTTCACCGTCATCTCGGGATCCTGGATGTTGAACAGGAATTTGGGCGCGTCGCTGATGCGCCAGAACACCACGAAGTCGACATCGACGATATTCTCGTCGCCGGTGAGCATCAGGCTCTCTTCGGGGACGTCGCGGACCGCGGTCGCCGTCTCGCGGTTCTCCGCCGAGCCGCGCATGCCAAGCTCGATGCGATTGACGCGGGTGACCTTGGGCAGCTCGACCACTTCGATCGGATAGGGCCAGCGGAAATTCAGGCCGGGCGGAAGCAGGCGCACGAACTCGCCAAAGCGGAGCACCACGCCGAGCTCTTCAGGGTTGACGCGCACGGTGAAGCCGAAAAAACCGACCAGCGCCACAAGCGCCACGGCGATCATCACGGCAAACGGGCCGCCCATGCGCCCGCTCGGGATGGCCTGCCTGATGCGGTCCTGGCCCCTGCGCAGAATTTCCTCAAGGTCGGGCTGCTGGTTTGGGCCGCCGGGCCGTGGGCCCCAAGGGCCTCCAGGCCCGCCCTTCCAACCGCCGCCGCCGCTCTGATTGCTCCAAGGCATAATGGGATCCTGTTGTCGCTGAAGGATGGCGCTCGACCGCTTAAGCGGGTCAGCGCTGGCAACGCACGACTATCAGCAGGAAGATGGCAGCCATGCGTCAGGGTTCTTGGGGGTTTATATGGCAGTTGGCAATGAAAGCGCAATGCGCCCTAAGACGGAGGTTCAGGACCGTTCCAGGAGCACGAAACTCAACGGGTATTCGTCCTTGGGTCCCGGCTCGTGCCTTTCGCGCGAGAGTTCGCGCCAGTCGCGCAAGTTGAAATCCTTGAACCAGGTGTCGGCGTTGGGCCGCGCGTGCACTTCGGTGAGGTAGATGCGCTTCGCCAGCGGCATGACGGCGCGGAATACGTCATCGCCGCCGATCACCATGATCTCGTCGACCCCTGCCTCCTTCGCGGCGCGGCGGGCATGCGCAAGCCCCTCCTCCAGGCTGCCCGCCACGATGGCGCCCGGCGCAATGAAGCCGGGCTCGCGTGAAAGCACGATGTTGAGCCGGCGGTCGAGGACGCGGGGAAGCGACTGGAAGGTGCGGCGGCCCATGATGACGGGCTTGCCGAGCGTCACTTTGCGGAACTGCTTCAAATCCGTGGAGAGCCGCCAGGGGAGATCGCCGCCGATGCCGATGGCGCCGTTCTCTGCCCTGGCCACGACGAGGGCAATGACGGGATCGCGCGTCGCAGCCGTCGCGTTGCCGCTCACACGGCGACCTTGGCATGGATGGCCGGGTGCGGGTCGTAGCCGATCAGCTTGAAGTCCTCGTAGACGAAATCGAACAGCGAGCTCACCTCGGGATTGAGCTCAATCCGCGGCAAGGCACGCGGCTTCCGCCGGAGCTGCTCGTCAGCCTGGTCGAGATGGTTGAGATAGAGATGCACGTCGCCGAAGGTATGGACGAACTCGCCGGGAGCGAGCCTCGTCACTTGCGCCATCATGATGGTGAGCAGCGCGTAAGAGGCGATGTTGAAGGGAACGCCGAGGAAGACGTCCGCCGAGCGCTGGTAGAGCTGGCAGGAGAGCTTGCCGTCGGCCACATAGAATTGGAACAGGCAGTGGCAGGGCGGGAGCGCCATCTGGTCGAGCACGCCGACGTTCCAGGCGCATACCACGTGGCGGCGAGAATCAGGGTCGCGCTTCAGGCGCTCGACGACCTGCGCCATCTGGTCGATCTGGCGGCCGTCGGGCGTCGGCCAGGACCGCCATTGCCGGCCGTAGACGGGGCCGAGATCGCCATTCTCGTCCGCCCACTCGTCCCAAATGGTCACGCCATGCTCGTTTAGATAGCGCACATTGGTCGAGCCTTGCAGGAACCAGAGGAGTTCGTGGATCACCGATTTGACGTGCAGCTTCTTGGTGGTGACGAGCGGAAAGCCTTGCGCAAGATCGAAGCGCATCTGCCGGCCGAACAGGCTCAAGGCACCGGTTCCGGTGCGGTCCCCTTTGCGGATGCCGGTATCGCGAATCTCTCCGAGAAGGTCGAGATATTGGCGCAAAAGCCTGATCCTTTTCAGCCTCGGCCAGCGACCGGGCTAGGCATGATTCTCCCCCCGATATAGGCTCGGGCGAGCCGCCGATCACCCCCAATTTTGAACGGGTGCACCATGATGCGTCGATTCTTGTGGATCGTTCTCTTCGCCCTTTCGGCGGCCGCCGTCCTGCCCGCGGCTGCCGGCGCCCAGCACCTCTCCATCGACGACGTACGCAACATGGCCTTCGCCAGAGGCGTCGTCACCATCAAGGAGATCGAGCTCGACCACGGTATCTGGGAGGTCCAAGGCCGCGACGCTGGCGGCAATAAGATCGAGATGAAGGTCGACGCTT
>DASUZQ010000136.1:0-3569 GCA_036376815.1 Methyloceanibacter sp.
CGCGGCGCGCAGTCGCTGATCTCCGGCCGAAACTAGAAGCGATAGATCAGCGAGCCGCGATAGGTGTTGACGTCGGGATCGTATTTCACGTCGCCGCCGGGATAAGACACCGTATCGGAATCGAAGTCGGTGAATTGATAGTCGAAGCGCGCGCTCCAATTCGGGCTGAACGCGACTTCGGCGCCGCCGCCGACGCTCCAGCCGAAGAACGATCCGTTCCCCGAGCCGCCGCCAGGTCCGTTCACTGGCAGATCGACATCGGCCCACGCCCCTCCCCCGGTGACGAACAGCATCACCTGAGGCACCACGGTGACGCCGGCGCGCAAGCGCAAGTTCGCCATGGCGTCGATATCGGGATTGGCGACATTGGCGCCGTTATTGAAGCGGCCGCTGCCACTGATCCCAGCGCCGAGCACATCGCCTTCCAGCCCGATCACGATCGGGCCGTTCTGCCAATTGTAGCCGCCGGTAATGCCGCCAAGCACGCCGCTCGACTCGATCGCGGCACTCGACTGGGAGAAGTCGAAATTGCCGGTGGCGCCGCCGAGCGTTCCGCCAATCCACCAGCCGGCAAAGAGATTCTGTGCTGCTGGCGGCGTCTCGTAGAGAAGCGGCGGAGGTCCGGCATTGATGACGTCGGCACTGAGAACGGGGCTAGAGACCGCGGCGCCGGCCGCTAACGCGGCGGCGAAGACCAAAGCCTGGTCACATCGTGTACGCAAAACAGACTCCCTCACGATCGGAGGTTCGGTCCGTTACCGCGTCGGCGCTGAATTGCGCCGGGCCAAGCGCTCACGGTCCCAGGGTATGGGAGTACCCTTACCAAGCGTTAACCAGCCAGTGAGGCGAAAGTCTGCATGGTTAACGGCGAGTTAGTGGCCATCCAAGGGCGGCCCCACCACAAGAAATCAGCGCACCCGGAACAGCGCGACGCATCCTTTCGTCTCGATTTCCACGACTTCGAAGCGCCGCTTGAGACCGTCGCTGAGCGCCTCGAAATCGTCATCGAGATTGTTGAACACGCCTTTCGCATTGTAGAGCCGCAGCAGGGATCGCGCGGCGCCGTTCGGCTCGATCCCGCGGCCGAGGATCGTCGCCCCGAACAGCACGGCGCCCTTGCTCATCACCGGCCGCAGATGATCGATCGCTTTCAGCTTCTCTGACATCCGCCCCGGCAAGCAATGCAGCACGTAGGTGAGCCCGATGCTGTCTGCCGGCTCGAGCTCGACGGCGATGGGCGCGAGCAGATTGGCCTCGCAGAGCAGCGGCTGGTAGCGCGCAAGCCTGCGCGCCGACCTCGCCAAACAATGTCGATTGATGTCGAGAAGGGTCAGCTGCTCGAACCCTCCCGGATCGGCCCGGTCGATAAAGAATCCAGTGCCAACCCCCGCCTCGAGATGGCGCGGCGAGAGGTTGTTGCGGTAGAGATCGAGCAACCGCTCCGTCGGACAACGCCAGGCGAAGCGGTTGGAGAGACCGTGGACCAGGCGGTCGTAGAAGGAGAGCATGAGCGGCGTGTAGATGGCGTGCGCTGCCTCGACCGCCGCGGCGTCAGGCGCCCCGACATTCGCTGCTTGCACTCCCGACATGGCTCGACGGTATGACATCGACTTCGCGCGAAAAAAGGGCGCCGCGAGCGATGCCCTTGAGATGAAGTTGCTTGAGAGAAGGTAAATTGGTCGGTTCGCCAAACGCAACCCCGGAAGTATAGTCGGCGACGAATCGTCCGAGCCCTCCACCTTCACATCGCACCCATCATGCCCGAAACGCAAAACCACGCGACCGCGCTTGTGACCGGAGCGGCCCTCAGACTCGGCCGCGCCATCGCGCTCGATCTGGCGAAGCTAGGTTGGCGCATTGGGGTGCATTATCAGACTTCAAGCACCGAGGCGGAAAGTCTCGTGGAAGAGATCGAACGTCTCGGCTCGAAAGCCGTTGCACTCCCCGCCGATCTCACCAGCGAGGCTCAGCTTCGCGGCCTAATCCAGTCTTGTGCGGAAAAGCTCGGATCTCCAACCTGTCTCATCAACAATGCCGCGCGGTTCGAATGGGATTCGATCGAGACGCTCGACTGGCGTGGCTGGCAGGCCGAGCTCGATGTCAATCTCCGCGCGCCGATTTTCCTCACCCAGGAATTCGCGCGGGCGCTGCCGAAGGACGCGTCGGGATGCGTGATCAACATGATCGATCAGCGCGTCTGGCGCCTCACCCCCGCGTTCTTCTCCTACACCATCGCCAAGTCCGCGCTGTGGACGGCAACGCGGACGCTCGCCCAGGCCCTCGCACCGCGCATTCGTGTCAATGCGATTGGTCCCGGACCCGTGCTCCCAAGCCTGCGGCAAAGTCAGGCTGATTTCGAGCGCGAGTGCCGCGCCACGCCGCTTAGCCGCGCCGCCACGGTCGAGGAGGTGTGCCGGGCCGTGCGCTTTCTGCTCGACAGCCCTTCGGTCACCGGCCAGATGATCGCGCTCGATAGCGGCCAGCACCTGGCTTGGGATGGCGCGCCTGGGGGGAAAACCCCAAGTTAAACCAGGTCTGCCCAAGGCCTTGAAGCTGCCGGCCTGAAGGCCATACTTCCCCCTACGCCATGTCCCAAGAGAAGCCCGAAAGCGCCAGTCCCTCGATCGTGTCCCGCGCCCGCAAAGCGTTGAGCGGGGTGGAGACCGGCCCGTCGGTCATTGCCCGTCATGCCAAGACCGCGCCAGGCGGCCCCGGCGTATACCGCATGATCGATGCCGCCGACGAGGTGCTCTATGTCGGCAAGGCGCGCGGGCTGAAGAAGCGCGTGCAGAGCTATGCGCGGGCAGGAAGCCACAACAATCGCATCGCCGCCATGATCGCCAACACGGCGAGCATGGAATTCGTCACCACGCCCACCGAGACCGAGGCTCTGCTGCTCGAAGCCAATCTCATCAAGCGGCTCAAGCCTCGCTACAACGTGGTGCTCAGAGACGACAAGTCCTTCCCCTTCATCCTCATCGCCCGCGACCATGCCTTCCCGCAAATCCTGAAGCACCGCGGCGCGCGGAGCCGCAGAGGCGACTATTTCGGGCCATTTGCCTCGGCAGGCGCCGTCGGGCGCACCATCAACACGCTGCAGCGCGCCTTTCTGTTGAGGTCATGCTCCGACGCCTATTTCGAGACCCGCCTCAGGCCCTGCCTGCTCTATCAGATCAAGCGCTGCAGCGCGCCTTGCACCGGCGAGATCTCGGAGGCCGATTATGCCGCGCTTGTCGACGAAGCGCTCCGCTTCCTCACCGGCGAGAGCGACGAGGTGAAGCGGCGCATGCACAAGTTGATGGACGATGCGAGCCTGAAGCAGGACTATGAGCGCGCGGCAAGCTTTCGCGACCGGCTCACCGCGCTCAGCAACGTGCAGTCGCATCAGGGCATCAACCCGCAAAATGTAAAAGACGCGGACGTCTTCTCCGCCCACCAAGAGGCCGGACAGACCGCGGTCCAGGTATTCTTCTTCCGCACCGGCAACAATTGGGGCAACCGCGCGTATTTTCCTCGTGCCGACAAGAGTCTCCCGGTGGAAGAGGTGCTCGAATCCTTCGTGGCGCAGT
>DASUZQ010000137.1:0-4423 GCA_036376815.1 Methyloceanibacter sp.
AAGCTTCGGCTCGGCGCTGATCTGGAAGCCGTAGACAAAGGCCCCGACCATGACGATGGCGGCAACACCATTGAGGAGGATCAAATAGCCAAGCCCGCGGCCGGCAATCCGGTCCTGGTGGCCGTCCATGAATATGAAACTGCGATCGCAGCTCTGCCGCTCGATCTCTTGGCGCTCTTGGGGCCCCTTAACCATCATCACCCTCGAAGGCTTCACCGTCAAAACTCACCATCCGCTCGAAGCCAAGGCGCCGACCGTTCAAAGGATAAGGCCAAGCAGCCAAGACCATGGGCGGCTTTCCATACCCCGATTCCCCCTCAAATCGGCCGAAAACTTGGGAAACGTGCGCGCTTGGAGGGCGTCGCGCGTAGGCCTATCGCGGAAACGTAGGCGAATTGTGGCGATGGAGCGCTCCTCGCCCGCGCCAAGGCCGACAACCCAGCCCAATTTTTGCTTAAAGGTGGAACCGCCTAGGCGCCTTCCTCGTTAGGGCACTCGAAGAGGGAATGCAGCGGCGACAGTATAGAAACGTATCGCGGTGCCTTTCTGGGCACCGGATCTCTGCGTCTACTGGTTGGTGGCGCTGCCTTCTGCGCGTTCCGGTAAACGGCGTCCTTTTGCAGCCGGCCCAGGAAGCTGCCGCTTCCGGGGTGCTGTCCGACTCGCACTTTGCCCTCAACGCTGCCGACATGGGAGGTCCCCATGGCTTACCCTAAGCTCAATCCACCTGACAGTGCGCTGCCGCCACGCGTGTCGCGGCCGGGAGCGGAAACGATCAGCCTGACGGCGCGGCGACTGGCTCGTCCAAAATCGCAACCGAAGCCTCATATCTCGGGCGCAGACCAGCAGGCGCTCTCACGCATCGCCGAGCGCTTCGCGCCAGGTGCCCCCGGCGGGCCCGGCGCGCCCGGCGCCCAATCTGGCGCGGCAGCAGAGGTCGCAACGAAGTCAGCAGTGAAGGACGCACCGAAGGATCAGTCTTTCGACCAGCAGGTAGCTCAGTCACCCATCCTTGCTTCATTGTCGGGCGCGCGAACGCTCCTCGCTGTGCTCATCGCGGTTGCGCTGCTCCCGAGCTTGGCGCTCGGCGCCATGTTGTGGCTCGGCGCGATCAAGACGCCGTGGCCCACAGGCGCTCACGCCGAACGCGCGCCATTGCCGTCAGCCAAGGCGTCCCTTGCCGGAACCACGCCGGCCCCCGACCAGGTTCAGTCGACGCAGGCCGCTCAAGTTGGAGCGCTCGCTCTCACCGCGCCTGACGCGCTTGATGCAGAAGCCGGCTGCGAAACACCGTTTGCCGTGGCACTCGACCACGCAGGTTCATTGCCAGCCCGCAGCGTCATCGCCGTCGCCGGGCTGCCGCACGGCGCGACCTTGTCGGCGGGGCGTCCCTATGGCGAGGCGGAATGGAATCTGAGGACTGACGAAATCGGCGATTTGCGGATCACCCTGCCAAAGGCTGCAAGCGGCGAGAGCAGGCTTAGGGTGAAGCTCGTCGCGCCCGACGGCGAAATCCTTGCCGGCACCGAGACCGTCCTCAAGGTGGCGGCGGCTTCCGATCCTGGGGTCGAAGATGCTGCCGAGGGTCAGGCGCTCGCGCCCGAACGTATCTACGACCCAAATCTTGTCGGCGTCGCCGCTTGGGATGGAAAGACCCAGCAGCTCCTCGGGGCGACCGGTGTCGAAGAGGTGTTCACCACGCCGGAGGCACCACCGGCCCCGCCGGTGCATGTTCAGCCTTCGCTCGCCGCCAATGACGATGCCAAGGCCTGGGTTGCGCCAGAGTTCGTCAATCTGCGCAACGGACCGACATCGTCGGCTGAGGTGATCAGCGTGGTCGCCAAAGGCGCCAAGCTATCGATCATGGGGCGGAAACGCGGTTGGGTGAAGGTGACCAACCCCGCGACGTCGGAGAGCGGCTGGGTCTACGCAGGCAGCAAGGCGCGGCGCGCCAAGGACCAGTCGGACGCCGGCGGCTCGATCTGGCCATCATGGCTTGGCGGCGGCTAGGGATTTGATGGTTACCGGTTCTTAGGACTCCCGAGGGTAGGGTTAACCGATAACTCCTGCCCTTGGAGTGTAGATTGCGTCTCGCGTTGTGGAGCCTCGCGGCCATCATCGCCGTCGGCCTGGCCGTCGTCTTTGTCGCCCCCTTATTCATTTCCGCAGAGGATGTGCGGAACAGACTGTTCGCCGAGATCGAGGAAGCGACCGGTTATCGCCTCACGGTCAACGGGTCCTTGCACATCTCCGCCTTCCCCACGCTCAAGCTCGTGGCCGAGGATGTCGGCGTGGCGCAAACGAAGGGCGTCGGCGCCGTCGATTTGGCGACGGCGAAAGAGCTACGCTTCGGTCTTGCCGTGGCGCCACTCCTCAGCGGCAAAGTCCAGCTGACCGAGGTCGCGCTGATCAGTCCAATCCTCACCATGCCAGAAGCAAGCCCCAAGACCGCTGGTCCCAAGACCGCGAGCGCCGAGCCAAGTGAAAAAGCTGGGGGCGGAGCCTCGATCGCCACGGCGCTCAGGAGCCTCAGCCTCGACAGCCTGCGCATCGAGGACGGCACGCTGGTCCTGCGCGGCGAGGGCGGCACGCCAGGCAAGCGGATCGACGGGCTGAATCTCGAAGCCTCGCTTCCCGCCTTCGACGCTCCCTTGTCGGTTGATGTGAAGGCAATGTTCGACGGCCAACCGCTCGGCGTGACAGGTTCCATCTCAAGTTTCGGGCCGTTCCTCGACGGAGAAGCGGCGCAGCTCCTGCTCGACGTGGATGCTCCTGCCTACTTCCCGCAGAAGCTCGCGGTGATGGGCAGCGCGACCTATACCGGCGACGTGTTGGCGCTCGATGGCTTGAGCGCGAGAGCCGGCGAAACGATGCTGCGCGGCGTGGTCTCGGCGGACCTCTCCGGCGCCTTGCCCCAGATCAAGGCATCGCTCAACGGCGACAGTCTCAATGTCGATGGCTTGCTCGGCGGGAGTGCCAAGGCCGCCGCGGGCCCCGCTGACGGCGCCTCAGGTTGGAGCGACGCGAAAATCGATTTCTCCGGCCTCAAGGCCGTCAATGCCCAGGTCAATCTCAGCGTCGAGCGCTTGAGCTACGGCACGATCAAAGCCGGCCCCATCGGCATCCGGGCGGCGGTGGCAGGCGGCAAGCTCAAGCTCGAATTGCCGAATTTCCAGCTCTATGGCGGTGTCGGCACCGGCGTGTTGAGCGTCGATGCGACCGGAAAGGTTCCGGTGCAGACGTTCCGCTTCTCGCTGTCCAATCTCGACGCCTATCCCTTGCTCGACGACGTGGCAGCCTTTCAGCGCATCGAAGGCAAGGCGGCCATCGCCATCGATCTTGCCGCGAGCGGCGCAAGCCAGCGCGCCATGGTTTCGGCGCTCTCCGGCACCGCAAGCTTCGAATTCAGCGACGGCGCCATCCGCGGCATCAATGTCGCGAAGATGGTGCGCAACCTCGGCTCCGCGACCTTGTCGGGTTGGCAGTCTGGCGATGCCGAAAAGACCGACTTCGCCTCGCTCGGTGCAAGCTTCAAGATCGCGCAAGGCAAAGCCCAAACGAGCGATCTGCATCTGAGCGGACCGCTCGTGCGCATGGCCGGCGTCGGCACCGTCGACCTTCCGGCCCAGACGATCAACTTCCGCGTCGACCCGCAGGTGGTGGCGAGCCTCGAGGGCCAGGGCGGCAAGAACGACCTTGAGGGCCTCGGCGTGCCGGTCGCCATCAATGGGCCTTGGGCCGCGCCTTCGATCTATCCCGACATCGCCGGCATCCTCGACAATCCGCAAGCGGCTTACGAGAAGCTGAGCAAGCTCGGCGGAGGCTTGGTGAAGCTGCCGAGCGCCGAGAGCCTCGGGGGTGCGTTGAGCAGCACCGGCGGTATCGCGGGGCTGGTGAAGGGGAAGGCCGGCGGCTCGATCGACGATCTGATCAAGGCCGACCAGGGCTCCCAGGGGCAGGGTGTGGTGCAGGGATTGGGACAGCTCCTTGGCGCCAATCAGGTTGCTCCGGCGGCGGCTCCAGCCGAACCTGCCGCGCCTCAAGCCAAAGAACCTGCCAAGAAGAAGGGCAAGCAGAAGCAGGCCAAGGCGTCAGGCGCTGCCGCAAAGCCGGTCGGCAGCCCTCCGGCTCAGCCGGCGTCCGTCGCCCCGGCAAAACCGGCACCTAAACAGCGCACGCAGCCCACCTTTAGCGTTTTCTGATCGAGGCCGATTTTGAGATTCGCCAGGCGGCTCAGCCGCCCGTCAAGAAGGTCGTTGCGAATAGAATCATGCCAACGACCAAGAGGCCGGTGAGCACACCCAGCCCTGCTTGAGCGCCTTCGCCGCGTAGCACTCCTCTCGCCATGTCGGGCCCCCCAATTGTTGGTTCTTGCGAAATCAACGAAGAGGGGATGGGAGAGTTTCACGCAGTAGCAAATATT
>DASUZQ010000138.1:0-3707 GCA_036376815.1 Methyloceanibacter sp.
GCCGCAAGACCTGTCGTCGCAGCCCCAGCCGGTCCACCCGGAGGAGGCGGCCGAGACTGGACCGGCGGCCCAGCCGGATGCGACCCCGGCCGAGCCTTCCGCCCCGGTCGTGGCCGAACGGCCAAGCGAAGCGAAACCGCCTGAGCCGGCAAAGGCGCCGGTCGTGTTCAAGAGCGTCGACTATGAGGATACCGGCGCAGACTCCGGAAAGGTCGCGCTTTCCGGTACCGGCGAGCCCGGCGCGCGCCTCTTCCTCTATTTCGACGAGACGCCGCTCGGCGAGGTGAGCGTGGGAAGCGACGGGACCTGGACGTTTAGCGCCGAGAGGAAGCTCGGGACGGGCGAGCACAAGTTCCGTGCCGACAACCTCGAGCAGGCTACCGGCATCGTCGTCGGCAGCGCTTCGATCGGGATCATGCGCATGGAGAAGCCTGAGCCGCCGAAGGAGGAAGTCGCTGCTGCGCCGACCTCGCCAACTCCACCGGCACCGAAGCCTGCGCCGGAAGCGGCCACGCCTGCTCCGGAGCCTCAATCGCAAGTGGCCGCAGAGGAGGCGAAACCTGAATTGGCGCCCGAGAAGCGCGCGGAGCGAAGGCCGCATCGTCCGAGGGTCTACACTGTGCGCCGGGGAGACACGCTGTGGGAGATCGCCGAAGCCTATTATGGCGGCGGCTGGCACTATCGGGCCATCGTGCGCGACAACCGCCGCAAGATCCACAATCCGCATTGGATCTATCCAAGGCAGAAATTCCACATTCCCGCGGGGAGATGATCGCTGCTGGGCCGGGCTTCGCGGCGGCGCCTGCTTGAGGCCGCCTGACCCCGGTACTATATGCTTGAGAGGCTAGGGGGTAGCGCTTCGACGCTACCCCTTTTTGCCGCGTAGGCACGCCTAGGGGTAAAACGAGTTTCCATGCAGGACCTGCCGCAAACGAGGAGCGACGCGCTGATGGCCGCGCGTACCGGGCACCTCACGGTCTTGCGCGAGCTTGCCCCCTATATCTGGCCTGCCGGGCGTCCTGATCTCCGTATGCGAGTGGTCATGGCCCTTGTGGCGCTGATCATCGCCAAGGCGATCACCCTTATGGTGCCCATCGCCTACAAGGCGGTGGTCGACCTCCTGACCGACGAAGCGGCGGGCAAGCAGATCACCGCGATCGGCCTCGCCGCCAGTCCCGTCTTCCTCATCGTTGCCTACGGCGTCGGCCGGGTGCTGATGGTGCTGTTCGCCCAGTTCCGCGACGTATGGTTCACCGTCGTCGCCCAGCACGCGGTGCGCCAGCTCGCCAACCGCACCTTCCGCCATTTGCATGAGCTGTCCTTGCGCTTTCATCTCGAGCGCCGCACCGGTGGGTTGAACCGGGTCATCGAGCGGGGCGTGACCGGCGTCGACACCATCGTGCGCATGGCGGTGCTCAACTCCATTCCGACCGCGGTCGAGCTGCTCATGATCTCGGGCCTCGTCGCTTACTATTTCGGCTGGATCTATGTGGTGGTCGTGTTGGCGACGGTCGGTCTCTATGTCGCCTTCACCTTCTGGGCGAGCGAGCGGCGCATCGCCATCCGCCGCGACATGAACGATTCAGATACCGAGGCCCACGCCAAAGCGGTGGACAGCCTGCTCAACTACGAAACGGTGAAGTATTTCGGCAATGAGGATCACGAGGCGCGCCGCTTCGATTCCTCCATGGCGCGCTACGAGAGGGCGGCGATCAGGACCTACACCTCGCTCGGCGTGCTCAATACCGGGCAGGCGGTGATCTTCACCATCGGCACCGTCATCTGCATGTTGCTCGCGGCCCGCGACGTCGCATCAGGCGCGCTCACCATCGGCGGGTTCGTGATGATCAATGCCATCCTCATGCAGCTTTATCTGCCGCTCAATTTCATGGGCATGGTGTATCGCGAGATCAAGCAGGGCCTCATCGACATCGAGACCATGTTCGCGCTGCTGCATGAGCCGCCCGAGATCATCGATCGGGCCGGCGCCAAGAAGCTGCGCGTGAACAAGGGCGAGATCAAATTCGAGAACGTGTCGTTCGCCTACGATCCCGAGCGGCAGATCCTAAAAAACGTGAGCTTCGAGGTGCCGGCGGGCAAGATGGTCGCCATCGTCGGTCCCTCGGGTGCCGGTAAATCGACGATCTCGCGCATCCTGTTCCGCTTCTATGAGCTCACCGGCGGCCGCGTTTCGATCGACGGACAGAATATCAGCGACGTGACGCAAAGCTCGCTGCGGGCCGCCATCGGCATGGTTCCGCAGGACACGGTGTTGTTCAACGACACCATCCTGTACAACATCCGCTATGGCCGCCCCGAGGCGAGCGACGCTGAGGTGCGCGAGGCGGCGCGGCTTGCCCAGATCCATGACTTCATCATGACCCTGCCGCAAGGCTACGATTCGCTGGTTGGCGAGCGCGGGCTGAAGCTCTCAGGAGGCGAGAAGCAGCGCGTGGCCATCGCCCGCACCATCCTCAAATCGCCGCCGATCCTGATGCTGGACGAGGCGACCTCGGCACTCGACAGCCACACCGAGAAGGAGATCCAGGATGCGCTGGAAAGGGTCGCGCGCGAGCGCACGTCGCTCGTCATCGCCCACCGGCTCTCCACCGTGGTCCATGCCGACAACATCATCGTGCTTGACCATGGCGAGATCGTCGAGCAGGGCACCCATCTTGAGCTGCTCGCGCGCGGCGGCCTTTATGCCAGCCTGTGGGCACGCCAGCGCGAGGCTGACCAGGCCCGCGAACGCCTCGCCCAAATCGCAGGCGACGAGTTGGTGCCAGAGTCGAGAGCCGCCGAACGTCTAGAAGACGAAGCCCTCGCCGGAAACTAGGATTGCAAACCGGACCCATGAACGAACGCCACACCATCCTCGACAGCATCACGAGCGTCTTCGTGCCGATCCACCCTGAAGGCCACAAATTCATTGCCGGCTTTGCAGTGGCGGCGCTGATCCTGTTCCTGCTTGCGCCGCCGCTCGGCTGGCTCGGCGTGATCGCCACTGTGCTGTGCGCCTATTTCTTCCGCGATCCGGAGCGGGTGACGCCGCAGCGCCCAGGTCTCGTGGTGAGCGCCGCCGACGGCAAGCTCGTCAACATCGGCACTGTGGTTCCGCCGAAGGAGCTTGCGCTCGGCGAGGCGCTCCTCACCCGCATCTCGGTGTTCCTCTCGGTGCTCGACGTGCATGTGGTGCGGGCGCCGGTTGCGGGTCGCGTGGTGCATAGCACCTACGTGCCGGGGAAGTTCCTGAATGCCGAGCTCGACAAGGCGAGCGAGGAGAATGAGCGGCGCGCCATGGTTATCGAAACGCCGGCAGGGGAGAAGATCGGCGTGGTGCTGATCGCAGGTCTGATCGCGCGGCGGATCGTGACTTTTGTGGGCGAGGGGGCTAGCGTAACTTCAGGCGAGCGCATCGGCCTGATCCGTTTCGGCAGCCGGGTCGATGTTTATCTGCCGGCCGGCGGCGAGGTTCTGGTGGCAGCCGGTCAGACGGCGATCGGCGGCGAGACGGCCCTGGCCGAGCTTCCAGGAGCCAATGTTCGCGCCAGCGGCCCTTAGGATGGCGGAGAGGCTTTCGTCCCATGTTTCCTCCCTTCGATCCTGAACGAGACGACCGCAAGCCGCGGGCGCGGGTGTTCTCCCGCGGCCAGGTGCCGACCCGGGTGCTGATCCCCAATATCTTCACCCTGGTCGGGCTGTGCGCA
>DASUZQ010000139.1:0-3288 GCA_036376815.1 Methyloceanibacter sp.
CGCCGGTGATGATCGCGACATTGGGGACGCCCAGCGACAGGCAGGCGTCGGTGGAGCGTGCGATCGCTTCCGCCTGTCCACGTTCCTCGGCGCCGATGCCGGGATAAGCGCCGGCCGAATCGACGATCGACAGCACGGGAATACCGAATCGGTCGGCCATCTCCATCAGCCGGACCGCCTTGCGATAGCCTTCGGGGCGGGCCATGCCGAAATTGTGCTTGATGCGGCCTTCGGTATCGGAGCCCTTCTCGTGCCCGATGATCATCGCCGAGCGCCCCTTGAGGCGGCCGATGCCGCCGATGATCGCCTGGTCCTCGGCGTAGAAGCGGTCGCCGGCGAGTGGGGTGAAATCCTGCACGAGCCCGTCGATGTAGTGGCGGAAGTGCGGCCGCTCCGGGTGCCGGGCGACTTGCGTCTTCTGCCAGGGGGTCAGCTCCGAATAGGTCTCCTCCAGGGCCTCGCGCGCCTTGGCCTCGAGCTTGGCAAGCTCCTCCTCGATGGACATGGAGTGCTGCTCGGCGGCGAGCGCTTTGAGCTCGGCGACCTTGCTTTCAAGCTCGGCAATGGGCTTTTCGAAATCGAGATAAGTGCGCATTTGGCTAAAGGTGGCCCATGGGACCCGTCCTCGACGGGCTGCCGCGCTGAAACGGCGGCGGGTACGTGCTTTTAAGTGGCCTTGGGGCGAAACCGTGTCAACCGGCAACCCCCGCCTCGGACTTTGGGCGAAACTAGCTCCGTTTGGTTAAATGTACCTGAGCCAAGGGGTGATGTTGCTCGACAAGGCGCCGCAGCCGCTCCTCGATGACGTGGGTGTAGATCTGCGTGGTCGAGATGTCGGCATGGCCGAGAAGCTGCTGCACCGTGCGCAAATCGGCTCCCCGCTCCAGCAAATGACTGGCAAAGGCATGACGCAGAACATGCGGCGAGACGCGCGACGGCTCGATGCCCGCGGCGATGGCAAGCGCCTTCAGCTCCTGGCCGAAGCGCTGCCGGGTCAGATGCTGCCCGCCTCCGCCTGAGGGAAACAGCCAAGGCGACCGCGCGCGGCCTTGTGCCTCGTCGGCGGCGAGCGCTGCAAGATGGTCGGCGACCGCCTTGCGCGCCGACTCGTTGAGCGGCACGAGGCGCTCGCGTCCGCCCTTGCCCTTGATGATCATCACTTGGTCGTCGCTGACGAGCACGCCGCGGGGGAGGCCAATGAGCTCGGAGACGCGCAAGCCCGTAGCGTAAAGCGTCTCGAGCAGCGCGTAGAGGCGGAGCGCCCGCCGCCTGACCGCGCCTTCGCCTGCCTGTTCCACCCCTTGCGCCGCCGCATCGAGCAGGCTCTCGACCTCGGCAAGGGAGAGGAGCTTCGGCAACGGGCGTCCGAGCTTCGGGCTGTCGATCGCCGAGCAGGGATCGTCGGCGCGGATGCCTTCCGCCAAGAGGAAGCGGAAGAACTGGCGCATGGCCGAGAGCTTGCGCGCCCGCGAGGTGGGGGCGAGCCCCTTGCGGCTGAGCTGGGCAAGATAGGCGCGCACGTTGTCGGCCGAAGCATCGCGCGCGGTCTTCCGCTTGGTGGCAAGGAAAGCAAGAAACTCGGCGAGGTCGCCTGTGTAGGCCTCGATGGTCTTCGCGGCGGCGCCGCGCTCGGCCATCAGCATGTCGAGAAACAGCGCAAGCTCCGACTCGTCGCTTCTTCCGGATCGGCCTTTCGTGCCCAATGTCTTCAGACCTTTCCGCGCGATGGCCAATGGGCGTAGAGCGCCTCGAAGGCCAGACGCCGCGCTTCCGCGTCGAGCCCGACGCGCTTCAACGCCCGCAAGCCATCGCCGAGCGCAATCAAATGGGCGCCTTGCGGACCGTCAGGTCCGAACACCGCGGCGGCAAGCAGAATGGTGCGGCCCGTGTCGCCGGAATCCGCCGCCTCCTTCAACGTGCTGAGCAGACCGGTCGGCGGCAGGTAGCCGTCGTCGGGCTGAGGGGTCTTGGCGGCAAGGTCCCAGAGCGGGATTGGCACCTCCTCGCCAAGCGCATCGAGCGCGGTGACCAGCCGTTGCAGCAAGGGGCCCGGCAGCCCGGCCTTCAGCGCGATGTCCACGCCTCCGTCTAGCGCGCTCCGCGTCCGCTCGCTCAACGGATCCGTCGTCACCAGCAGCAATTGCCAGCTGCGCACCCGGTCGCCGGCCTGCTCCGTCAGATCCCAGGCGGCTTGGTCGTCGCCCGCAAGCGCCGCCACGCGCACCCCTGTCTCGGCGAAACTTGCGGCTTGCGTATCGCGTCCCTGGCTCGATTGCGCCATGGCTTGCGCCATCGGAATTTCGATCCTCGCATCCTTGCCGCTCGCGAGCAAAGCGTCGATCGACTCGGCGCGAATCTTCTCCGAAGTCTGTGCTTCGAGAGATGCAAACAGCTTCGCCCGCAAGGCCGCAGGCGATTGCGCCGATTTGGGGAGGCGAGGTGCCGCGTCCCGGTAGACGGTCGCGAGAGTCTCGCCGTCGATGATGTTGAGCGAGGCTGCGCGCTCCGCCGCGGCGACGCGAAGTTCGGCTTGAGCTTCGTCATCCCGCGCCAAAAGAAACAGAAGCTCTGGAGAGGCCTTGGCGGCGATGTCGGCCCGGTTGGCCGACTGCCCGAGCTTCAAGAAAAGATAGTCGAGTACGTCGACGCTTTTTGTCAGCGGCCCGCGCGCGCCCTGCCCGGCGATGGCACGCGATGCAAAGGCGACGTCCACGCCATTGTCGCGGGCGGCGTCGAGCGCGTTGCGGGCAGCCTCGTTGTCGCCGCTCGCGGCGGCGCAATAGGCCGGGATCAGGAAGCTCGCGCGCTTGGCGGCGCCGTCAGCCTGGCCCGCGCCGAGCTGCACCGCGCAGGCCTCATCGTTGCGGCCTGCGGCGAGCAGCGCCAAGGCGTAGGCTGCGAGCGCCTCCGGCTCGCCGGCCTGTGCCAGCACCTCGATCAGCTCGTTGACCCGCCCGGCGCGCTCAAGCGCCGCGATCTTCACGTCCGTCTCGCTGGCCGATCCTTCGGGGCTCGTGGCGAGAGCACGGGCGAGCAGGCTCGCGAGCGCCGGCGAGGATGAGGGTATCGGGACCTGGGCGAGCAGGCTCTGCATGGCGTTGGCATCAAGCCCGCGCCAAAGATCGGGCGGAAGCGCGCTCTCCCCGCGCGATTCAGCAGCACTCGGCAGCCGCGCAGGGGGATGAACGAACGAATTCCAATTTTTGGGAGGGTGAGCTGAGGGCCCAGTCGGAGCTTTGTCGACTTGCGGCGAAGCTTCGTCTTGCTGCTGCGAGTTCCAGTCTCCTC
>DASUZQ010000140.1:0-5528 GCA_036376815.1 Methyloceanibacter sp.
GGCATCGGACAGATTCCCAACGATCGTCTTCCCAAGATCGAGCGCAAGGCATGCAACTGAGAGTCCCGCTGCTCTACATTCTCCTTTGCCTCGTGCTCGCAGGCCTCATCCATATTGCCGCGGTCCTGGCGCTTCCTGGGCTTGCACCCAAAAATGCATGGGCAAGGCTGGTGCCGCTCGGGCCGCCCAACACGATGATTCAGATCCCGCCGCTCAGCCCGGGAAACGAAGTCATGCCGATGATGGCGCCTGATGTTCGCTATGCCTTCTGCCGCTTCGATCTTGCGGGAGGCCCGGTGCGGCTCAAGGGGTCGGTAGCAAGCGATTTGTGGATGATCGCCATGTACACGCCGGAAGGCGACAATTTCTATACCGTGCCCGGCGCCGACATGAGAAGCGCGCAGCTCGACCTGGTCATTGCGCTCGCCGACCAACCGGTGGCGGAAGCAGGCGTCGATGCTCCCGAGGACGCCGACGAATTGTTCGTCATCAAGTCCCCGACGCGAGAAGGCATCGCCATGATTCGCGCCCCGCTTGCCGGCCCAAGCCGCATTGCGAGCGCCGAAGATGTGCTGAAGGCCACCGTGTGTAGTCAGCTCAAGAAGTGAGAGTTTGATCTCGCCGCTGTGGCGATGCATCGAAAGCGGAGCGGATCTAGCGCTGCTTCTTCCGCCCGCGTTGTGCTCGTTTGCGCGACGTGCTGGCCGTTCCGGGGTTGCCCTCATAGGCCTGGCGCTCGATGCGCACACCGGGGAAGATGATGATCTGACCGGGAACGCCGTCCTTGAGCTCGGTGACCCGCGATGTGGGTCCCGCTGCTCGACGAAATTCCAGAATGGTCGCCATTCTCGGTCTCCTCGTCCCTACCGAACGCCGTCCCAAACGACACTGGCGTTGCTCGCGACTGTCCGCATTAAGACGCAGGTAAGGTTAACGAACTCCTAAATCCGCCGAATCAGCTTACTCCTCCGCAACCGCATCGCCAAGAAAATGGCGACCGGCCTTGTCTTCGACTTCGACAATCCAGATGTCGGCGTCAAACTTTACCTGGCGGGCGAGATAGGTTGCGGCCTCGCCTTCGCTGATGGGGCTAGTGGCAAAGCAACTCACCCACCGCCGCTCCGATTCTCCGCCTTCCAGGCCCGCCGGAGCGGGACCGTAGAGCTTGACCGTACCGTCGAGCCGGTTGAGGCAAATGTAGATGGCGCCGGCGTGCTCGTCGCCACGGCGAACGACAACCCCGGAGAGGCCCTGGACCTGACACCGGCGCAAATAGGCCTTCACCCAGATTTCGCTTTTGATGCGCATCGGGCGCCAAGCTCCCGCTCATGGGCGCGAGGCTGTTGCCGAAAGGTCGCGTCCCGTCACCCGTTTGATTTCCCGCAGCAGCTCCGGCGTGATGCGGCCGTTCTGCGCGATCTTCCGGTCGCGCTGAAAGGCGCTGACGGCGCGCTCGGTTTCATCTCCCAGTGTTCCATCGATCGGGCCAGGTGCATAGCCGAGATCGGCGAGGATTTGCTGCACCTGCTTGATTGTCGAATCGCTGCTCGCCATTGGGTTTGGTTTGCCGCGCGCGGCCCCATTCGTGGCACCGACCGATCCGGTGCTCGCAGCCGGCGCCGCAGCCTCGCCAAGCAAAATGCGGCGCAGGAGCTCATCTGAGGGCGAGCCGGTGATGGGGAGCCCATGGTCCTTCTCAAAGGCGGCAATTGCCCTTCGCGTCTCCTCGCTCAGTTTGCCGCTGACAGGTCCGCTGGGATAGCCGCGCGCCGCAAGCTCGCGCTGGACCGCGGTTACGAGCTGTTGAGGCGCCGCCTGCCCCCGCAGCGGCGGCAGATCGGTGGTGACCGCCACCGGCTTCGGCGCAAGCGCTGCTGGATTGGCGACATGGATTGGGCCGTCCGGCAACGGTATCCGTGATGCCCCAGCCGTAGGCAACAGGGCGCCGTTACGCTGCTCCTGCAAATAGAGCGCGTTATAGATGATGAACCCGGTCAGGCCGAGAAAGGCCAGAAAAATAAGGCGTGTCGCCACGACGCTCATCGCTCAGGGCCGAATCAATTGGTTATCGAGAGTCCCCCGAGAGTCCCTCAGATGCAATCTTCGCTATGGAAGCTAAAGAGTTAATAAACGGGCCGCCGGCCCGCGAAGGGGACGCCGGTCACGCGGCCGTCATGGCGGGATCCTGTGGGGGCCGCTTGTCTCGCTCGCCTTGCGGCAGCTTCACCGGCAACACGATGGTGGCCGTCGTGCCTTGGCCGAGCTTGCTTGCCATCTCGAGCCTGCCCTCGTGCAGGCGGGCAAGCCCCTGCACGACCGACAGGCCGAGGCCGGCGCCGTCATGGCTGCGATTATAGGCGTTGTCCGCCTGAACGAAGGGATGGCCGAGCTTCGGCAGGTCGTGCTCGGAAATGCCGATACCGTTGTCGGCGACGATTAGCTCGATCATGCCGTCAGCTTCCCGGGCCGAGATACGCACCAACCCTCCGGCATCGGTGAACTTGATCGCGTTCGAGATCACGTTGAGCAGCATCTGCTTGCAGGCACGTTTGTCGGCAACGAGCTCCGGCAGGCCTGACGGCACCTCGGCGATCAATGTCAGCTGCTTTGCCTCTGCCTCATGCCGCATGACGTCGGCGCAGGAGCTTACGAGGGAGCTAACGTCGAACGGTTCCTTGAGGAGCTTGAACTTGCCGGCCTCGATCTTCGACATGTCGAGAATGTCGTTGACCACATGGAGCAGGTGCTCGCCGCTTTCATGGATCATGCGCGCATAGTCCCGGTAGCGTTGCTCCCCCAAAGCGCCGAACAGCTCTCGATTGAGGATCTCCGAGAAGCCGATGACGGCGTTGAGCGGCGTTCGGAGCTCGTGACTCATGCTGGCCAGGAATTGCGTCTTGGCGCGGCTCGCGCTCTCAGCCTCATCGCGCGCTCGCGTGAGCTCGTCTTCTTGCGCCTTGCGCCCGGAGATGTCTCTCGTGCCGGCAAGCACGCCGGCGACCACGCCCCCGTGGGGTGTTCGCAGCGGCCGGCAGCGCATCTCGACCCAACCATATCGCTCCCCGGACGGAGCCTGCTGGCGCAGTCTGAACTCGACCGTAATGGGGCACCCGCTGGCGCTGCACTGTGAAAGCGCCGTGAGATAAGCCGGGCGGTCGGCGATATGGACGCGCTCGAACAGCCCATCTCCGATGAGCTCTGCCGGAGGCTCTCCCAGCAATTGCTGCGATGCATGCGAAGCAAACAGCACGCGGCCGCGCTCGTCATGACGGGTGATCATGTCGCTCGCGTTCTCGGCGAGCAGCCGGTAGCGCTCCTCGCCGACGCGGAGCGCATCTTCTGATCGCCGATGAACCGCTTGTATGGCGATGGCGAGACCGGCAGCGTAGATGACGGCGGTCATGGCGCCAAAAAGGCCGAGCAGATTGGCCGACACCGGGAGCAGCGGTTCAGGGGGCACCAAGCCAAGTGCCCCTCCTGCTGCGAGCATGATGAGACCGAGGGACGCGAGCCCTGCCGCCCAGGCAACCACGCGCCGGTCATTCGACAGCGCGGCCTCCAGCGGAACCACCACCATCCAGGGAACGAGGAAAGAGGCGAGACCGCCGGTGAGCCAAGCCGAGAAGGTGATGAGGCCGGTGAAATTCGCCGCCGAGATGAGATGGGCGGCACCAATCTTTCCGGTATGCGATAGGAACACGGCAATGCCGATCGGCGACAGGAACCAGAGAAAGGCGACGGCGTCGAGCGCGGTCGGCTTGCTGGTCAGCGCGAGATAGACCGGCAAGACGCAGAGCGCGAGCAGCCCTGCCAGCAGTTGCGCCGCGATGAAGGAACGTTGCCGCGCCGCCCCGATGACGTCGTCGCGCACAGACGCGTGCACAAGCGAGTCGAAATAGGCGCCCAACTTGCGCACACCCTTACCGACCAATAAGCGCATTTTGGAGCGGGCCAATTGCCGCTTCGTCCCCGATTGTCGTTGGTCTTGATTATTCCGGGGGCCGCTTAAGGAACCTTAAAACGGATCGAGCCGCGTGGGAGCATGACGCCGCATTATTCCAGCATCGCACGCAAAGTCCTTAGGCAATCTTTATTCAATCTTTCCCGCACTTAAGACCTGTTGTCGGCGGCTTAACGACAACGGCCCTCTTTAGACATCTCTTAAACTTAAAGAGATTTTCTGAGCGAAATTGATGCTGAGTAGTGAAAGTCGGTTATTGCCTCGACGTTATAGTGCCGCCACCTCAAGGGAAGGGAGCTGCCGGGACCGCCCGCCAGCTGGATTGAAAGGGGCACTTCGATGTTTCTCATTCGAACCGTCTTTTGGCTCGTCATCCTCGTTCTCCTGCTGCCGACGAATGAGCAGCAGCAGAGCGAGGTGTACGGAACGGCGCAGGCCGCCGTGAAGGACGTGAGCGGTTTCTGTGAGCGGAATCCGAGCGTTTGCGCCACCGGCAAGGATGCCTTTGCCGTCTTCATGCATAAGGCCAGGTTCGGGGCCGAGATGCTGATGAGCTTCGTCAAGGGAAAGACCGGGTTTGCCGCCGGCGATGGCGGAACCTCCGCTGGCGCCGCCGACATGGACACTCTCCAACCGCCAAGCGCCGACGACACCGCACCCGCTACCGCCGAAGAGGCCGGCAAGCAGTCGAGTCTCGACCAAGCCGCCGTGGCCGAGGCAGCCGCCGAGTCTTGGGCGCAGGCCCCAGTGACGGTCGAGCCCGCCAGCGTCGAGGCCACCAACTCGCAAAACACGCTGAACCCGGACGATCTTTTGCCGGCCTGGAGCGGGCCGCACCCAGCCGGGACTTAAGCTCCTGATACCGTCAGATTTCGGCAGGCTGCACCTGCCGAGAGGCGCGCGCGAAAGGTGGTTCCCTGCCCTTTCCCACCGGACGCGCGCGTCAGCTTCGTAAGCTACGCCTCGCAGACCCTGGCGATTCCACCTATATTCCAATCATGGAGACCACACGACCAGCGCCGGCGAATGAGGCTCAACCGCCCGCAAACTTCGACGAGATCGTTGCCGATTTCGATCTTCTCGAGGACTGGGAGGACCGTTATCGCTACGTGATCGAGCTCGGCCGGAAATTGCCGCCCTTGCCTGAGACGGAGCGGAACGCCACCAACAAAGTGCAAGGCTGCGTGAGCCAGGTCTGGCTCGCCACCAGTGTCAGTCCGAACCACCGTGTCCCGCGCCTGAGCTTTATCGGCGACAGCGACGCCCATATCGTGCGCGGGCTGATCGCCATCCTGTTCGCCCTCTATTCGGGCAAGACCGCTGATGCCATTCTTGACATCGACGCCAACGCCGTGCTCGGCCGCCTGCATCTCAAGGAGCATCTGACGCCGCAGCGTTCGAACGGTTTGCTCGCCATGGTCGAGAGGATCCGCAAAGACGCCCGTGAGGCGATCGAGAAAGCGCCCACGGTTCACTGATCGCCCGAGCCACGCCAAGCATCGAGCGTCGGCCGGTAGTCCTCACTTTCCCAATGGCGAACACCGTCGCCGCCCTTAGTTGATGTGCT
>DASUZQ010000141.1:0-3259 GCA_036376815.1 Methyloceanibacter sp.
CGCACCAGCCCATAATGCTGCACGTAATTGATCAGCTCGTGAAACGAGCGTCCGATCAAGCCGGCGAGGAAAATCGCGATCACGCCGTTCCACTCGCCGAAGAGTCCGGCGAGAGCCAGGATTGCCAGCGGCACGAGATGCGCCAGGATCAACTCGTTTCGCCAGGAATAGGGGGATAGGCCCTTGCGCTTGAGACGCGCCGCCTCGAAGCGCGCGGCTTGCGCAAATTGCTGCGTCAGCGTGCGCGCCATGAATGTGCGCAGGCGTTCGCCGCGCCGTGCCGTGGCCGCGTCGTCATAGGTGCCGACCTGCCGGTGGTGCGTGTAGATGTGGTAGATCACGAACGACGTGTTGCCGGTGAAGCCGAGCAGGAGATAGGCCGACAACTTGGCAAGCCTGTTGCTGCGATGGGTGAGCTCATGCGCGACCGTGGCCCCGGCAAGCGCAAAGAGATAACCGGTCAACCATAGCGCACCGATCGCTTCCAACGGCTGCTCGGCCAGGCTGGGACGCAAGGCGGCGAACCGGACCAGGAGAAAGGCCAAGAGGCTGACCAGCGGAAGCGTCAAATAAAGATTCAGCGTGCAAAAGATGCACTGGCTCTCGTTGAGCGATGTATCGTCATCGCCGCTCACCTCGTCGGCGAACGATCCAAAGACGAGCGCCAAGGCGAGAACGACCCAGATCGCCCACCCGCCAATGAGCAAGGCCGCCGCCCCGAGCACGAGTAGGAAGTTCGCCGACCCGTAGCGCAGCGTCGCGAGCAGGCTGCGGCTCTGAACCGATGACCCCCCGGATCCCTCTGTTGTGGTCGCGGTACCGGCGCCCCCCCGGCTGCCAGAACCAAACTCGTTACTCCCGTCTCGCTGCATGCAACTCAGCCGTTCAAGATGATGACGGGAAAAAGTAAGACCCCTCGCCAAGAGTGTCTGTAACAAATGGGCAACAGATTTAATGGTTCTCGACTACCATGCGGCCAAAGCGAACTAGCGCTGCCTTGCAGCGACTGACAGGAGGATAAATGCCAACTGTCCTGATCACCGGAACATCTACCGGCTTCGGGCGCTTCACCGCCGAACTTCTGGCGGCAAGAGGCTGGCGCGTGTTCGCCACAATGCGCGACCTCAAGCGCAAGGAGCCTCTCGAGCGCGCATTGAGAGATGCGGGATTTTCCGAGCGCGTCACCTTTGTGCAGCTTGACGTCACCGATCCCGCATCGATCGAGGCCGCGATCACGACCGTGCTTTCTAAGACGGGCAACACGCTCGATGCGGTCGTGCACAATGCCGGCGTCGCCGTGGCCGGCGTGCTCGAGGATCTGCCCGACGCCGATATCCGATGCGTGATGGAGACGAACTTCTTCGGCGTGCTGAAGCTGACGCGCGCGCTCCTGCCCATATTCCGCGCGCAGGGTCGCGGCCGCATCGTTCTTCTCTCGAGCCAGGCTGCGCTTGCCGGTCAGCCGGGAAACTCGATGTATTGCGCCTCGAAATGGGCGCTGGAAGGCTGGGCCGAGTCGCTTGCCTACGAAGTCGATCCCTTCGGCATCGACGTCGTTCTCATCGAGCCTGGTCCCTATCGCACCGAGATCTGGAACAACACGAAATGGGTCGTGCCGTCGAGCAGCGCCTATCTCTCGTGGCTGAAGCTGTTGCGCCACGCCGCCGACCGGCATCAGGCCAAGACCTCACGCGACCCGAAGGAGGTGGCGCTCGTGGTGGCAAAGGCGCTTGAAGCGCGCCGTCCGCGTTTCCGCTATCAGGTCGGTCCCTTTGCCAAGCTCGACTATTTCCTGCGTGGCAAGATGCCGACGAAGCTCATTCGCAGGGGCACGACGCGCTATCTCGGGCTGCCGCTGGCACGGTGGTAACAGTCGTTGGGTTCATTTCCGCGCGAGCAGAACGTCCTTTGCCTCGTTGATGCGGCAGGCGAGATAAGTGGACCCGCCTCGATCTGGGTGCAGTTTCATCATCAGCCTGCGATGTGCGGCGCGAATTTCGCTCTCTGTCGCGCCTGGGTTGAGTCCGAGCACCTCATAGGCCTCCTTGGCCGTCATGCGACCTGCCTGGCCTCTCGGCGGTCGCGCACCGGCACGAGAAGCTTCCTCGGCGCGGCGGTCACGCCATCCTTGCAAGCGGCGGTCGAGATAAGCTTCGAGCAAAGTCGCGCCTTGCGGATCGGTGGCGCCGATCTCGTCGAGCAGCTTGAGGACTTCGTCATCGCGCAGCGAGGAGAGGGCGCGGCCGGCGAATCGGCCTTTGAGACACCTTCCGTCCATGTGCCCGCTGTCGTGATCGAGCACCATTTCCAGCATGTCGGTGCGCACGCCGGATTTCTGCCCGGCCGACTTCCGTGGGGGGCGGAACAGTCCTTCAAAGCCCGGCCACGGCGGCACGGGCAGGCCGAGGCGGTGGCCGTAGATCATGAGCATGAAGGCCGCAAAGGCCACAAAGACTGGCAACGGCGACACCCCAGAAACTGGCGGTCTGACTCGGTCCTTGACCAAACCGAGCCTTGCAAATTGGGTAGGCGCCAAGCAAAGCGCAATGGCCGCGATTGGTGCGAATGTTTGTTGGGATTGAGCTCGGGTTGACCGGTGGACTTGCCTTGACTTTGCGGCCCCTGAGCCCAACTATGGTCTAGAACAATTCTAAGCTGGCGCGCGAGACTTTCCAAGGATTTGCGCGTTAGGAGACCGAAAGGCCAAGCCATGTTCATCCAGACCGAAGCGACGCCCAATCCGGCCACGCTGAAATTCATTCCAGGCCGCCCGGTGCTCGGCGACGGCACCTTGGAGTTTCGCGCTGGCGAGAAGACGGAAGGCTCGCCGTTGGCGGCGCGGCTGTTCGAGATCGACGGCGTCACCGGCGTGTTTTTCGGCTCCGACTTCATCAGCGTGACCAAGGGCGACGGCGAGTGGCAGCATCTGAAGCCCGCCATCCTCGGCGCCATCATGGAGCACTACCAGTCGGGCGAGCCGGTCGCCGCGGGCGCGCAGACCGAGGTGAGCTTGGGCGAGGGCGAGTCCTTCGCGCCGGAAGATGCCGAGACCGTAAAGACTATCAAGGAGCTGCTGGAGACGCGGGTGCGTCCGGCCGTCGCCCAGGATGGCGGCGACATCACCTTCCAGGGCTACCGCGACGGCATCGTGTTCCTGCATATGCGCGGCGCCTGCTCGGGCTGCCCAAGCTCGACGGCGACGCTCCGTCACGGCATCGAGAATCTGCTGCGCCACTTCATTCCGGAGGTGCAGGAGGTT
>DASUZQ010000142.1:0-6815 GCA_036376815.1 Methyloceanibacter sp.
CTTGACCCGCCCGCGTCTCGAAGAGCTGGTCAGGCGTGGCCTCGATCACGTGCAGATCTCCTTCCAGGACGTGGACGCGGAAAACGCCGAGCGCATCGGCGCCTATCCAGGCGCCACGCAGAAGAAGCTCGACGTCGCCCGATGGGTGACGGAGCTGGGCCTGCCGCTCACCATCAACGCGCCGATCCACCGGCAGAACATTCACAACGTGCCTCGCTACATCGAGCTTGCGCTCGAGCTCGGCGCCCAGCGGCTCGAAATTGCGCATGTTCAATATTACGGCTGGGCATACCTCAACCGCGCCGCGCTGATCCCGACCTACGAGCAGACCCTCGAGTCGATCGAGTTCGTCGAGCGCGAGCGCGAGCGCCTCAAAGGCGTGCTCACCATCGACATGGTCGTGCCCGATTATTACGCCAAGCGCCCAAAGCCCTGCATGGGCGGATGGGGCAAAGGCTTCATGAACATCACGCCGGCCGGCAAGGTCCTCCCCTGTCACGCCGCCGAGACCATCAAGCATCTCAGCTTCGACAATGTGAAGGACCGGAAGCTGCTCGACATCTGGCTCAACTCAGATGCCTTCAACGCTTTCCGCGGCACGGAATGGATGAAGGAGCCATGCCGCTCTTGCGCGTTCCGCGAGATCGATTGGGGCGGATGCAGGTGCCAAGCCATGGCCATCACCGGCGATGCCCGCAACACCGATCCGGCTTGCGCGCTCTCGCCCTATCACGGCGAGATGGTGGCGCTCGCCCGCGCCGAGGCAGCGAAAGAGCCGCCGGCCTTCGTCTATCGCAACCCGCGCAACGCCCCGAGCGCGGCGAAGCTCGAACCGCGCCCCTTGGTTCCGGCGGAATAGCCTGCCGCCAGTCCGCATGTCATGACCAAGCGGCCCAGTTTTCCGGGCCGCTCGTTTTTGGACGCGGAGCCTCGAGCTAATCGGGGGATGCATTTGGTTTGGCCTAAGGGATTGCCAAATCTTCCTGCCCAGGTTTCCATCTTGCAATGCCCATTTTATTGTCGCTACCATGCCTGGTCGCTCGACCGGTTCAAGCGGCGGCGGAAGCTCGTTCCGGGTCCGTTCCGAGGAGCCCGGCATATTTGAAGGCGTCGGTCGGTCCATCATGCATCTCCCTCCCCTCGCCCGCCCACGGCGAACATCCTTAAGCGTCACCGTGTGCCTTGTCCTTGCCGCCGGCGTCATGACGCTGTGGCACGGCGAGGCGATCGCAGCCGATGAGCAGCCTGCGGCGGGAGCGCCAGCTCCGGCGGCAGCCCCAGAGGCCAAGCCCGGCGGCGTCCAGGTGCAGGTACCTGAATCGCCGGCCATGACGCCGGTTTCCATCGGTTATCTTCGCGAGATTCCAGATAGTCCGCGGCCTGCCTCGCGCATGGACAACGAACCCGACGATGCCGGCATTGCCGGCGCCAAGCTCGCCATTCAGGAAAACAACGCCGGCGGGCAATTTACCGGCGACCTCTACTCGCTCGATGTGAGGTCCGTCGCCTCTCCCGACGCCGCTCTCGGCGCCATGCAGAAATTCTACGACACCGGCCATCACTACATCATCGTGGATGCATCGGCTGACACGCTGCTCAAGCTGTCCGACTGGGCCAAGGGCAAGGACATTCTCCTCTTCAACATCCGCGCCACCGACGTGTCGCTCAGGCAGGAGAATTGCCGCGCCAATGTCATGCATGTCGTGCCGGACCGCTACATGCTGGCCGACGCGCTCGCCCAATATCTCGTGCTGACGAAGTGGACGAACTGGCTCTTGGTGCACGGCTCTACGCCGGGCGATCTCGCTTATGCCGACGCGATCAGGCGCGCCGCCGGGCGGTTCGGGGCCACGATCGTCGATCAACGCGAGTACAAGGACGTCTCCGGCGGCCGACGCGACGATGTCGGCGTCATCCCTCCGGGCAAGCAGGCGAGCGTCGATGCCACCTTCGCCGCCGACCCCAACTACGACGTCATCATCGTCGCCGACGAAGACCAGCTGTTCGGTCCGTATATGCCTTACCGCGGCGGCGGCAAGCCTCGCCCAGTCGCAGGCACGACCGGCCTCGTCGCCACCACCTGGAGCCCGGGCCACGAGAAGTGGGGCGCCACGCAGATGAACAACCACTTCGAGAAGGACTTCAAGCGCCTGATCTTGCCGATCGATTATCAGGGCTACGTGGCGGCAAGGACGGTGGGCGAAGCCGTGACCCGGAACCACGGCGAGCCCTTTGCCAAGGTCGCCGCCTTCATTCACGGGAGCGAGCTTCAGCTCGCCCCCTTCAAGGGCGTCAAGCAGCAGTACCGGCCCTGGGATGGTCAGTTCCGCCAGCCGATCCTCATCGCCACCGACAAGGTCCCGGTTTCGCTCTCGCCGCAGCGTGGCTTCCCCCACGCAAGCCATCCCGAGATCGAGATGGACACTCTCGGCATCGACGAGCCGGAGAGCACCTGCAAGATGTAGGGTCTAGCGCTCGGCGGTCGACGTCTTGATCAGGTTGCCGTTCTCGTCCAACAGCGGCACGTTATATTCGCCGAGCATGGCGTTGATGTCGGCCTGATTGGCGGCGATCAGCTTGTTCAGCTTATGCTTCCACTCAGGCTCGTTGGGGCGCACGCCCATGGTGATGCCGTAGATCGCGGCGGGTCCGGCCTTCTCCTTCACCAGGGGAACGAGAGCGAGCGGCACCTTGGCGCCTTGCGCGTAGTAACCTCCGAGCGGTCCCCACAAAATGCCGGCGTCGATCTCGCCGGAGGCGATTGCCGCGATCACCGCCTCAGCGGCGTCGCTCGAGCTGCGGTCGCCCATGACCTCAAAGGAACGGGCATTCGGCATCAGCCCGTTCATCGCCATGATGCTGACCGGCGGCGTGCGGGCGAGAATGCCGATCGTCTTCTTCTTGAGACGCTCATCGGCAAGGCTTTCGACGCCCGCGAGGCTCTTATCGTTCTGCCGGTAAAGCAGCACATAGGAGGTTCGGTAGTAGGGATTGGTGTCCTCGATCAGCCCGGTGCCTTGGGCATAGCCCATGAGGATGTCGCAATCGGTGTCGTCAGGCAGCGTGGCGACGTGGCCGACCACCTGAGGCAGCCAGGTGTAGGCAACGTGCAGATCGAGTTTGTCGGCGATGAGGTCGACGAGCTTGTTCTCGAACCCCTCACCCTTCTCGTTGGAGAACGGCATGTTTTGCGGATCGGCACAGACGCGAAGCGTCCCCTCGGTGTAGGCCGCCGGGGCGGTCACTGTCGCGGCGCCGGCGAGGAGAGCAAGCAAAACCGCTGCCAGCGCTCTTGGGCGTCGCAGTCCGAGCCGGCGTGCGGCTCTGCGGCTCGTCGGGTTCGATGTGGTCATTTGGGTCACGAGGGCACAGGGACCGCCAGCATAGCACATGGGAGGGCCGAGGGTTCCAGCCCTCCCGCGCATCGGCAGAAACTTGCCCTAGCTAAGGGCCATGAGAGGATCACCGGCAGGGATTTTTGGAAAAGCCACCTAATTATTGGGCGGCGCATTTGGCGATGTTATCGGCCCGTTCGATGCCGGTCGGGTAGTAGGCTCCGGTAGGCTTGCCGCCGAATTTCAGCATCATCTGCCGCGCGGCCTCGATGGTCTCGGGCTCGTTTTTGAGCTTAAGCATCCTTACAGCATTGCAATCGGCATCGAGCTCCATGTGCTTCAACTGGGGCGCGATGTAGAAAAAGGGCTGCGGGCCGAGGTGACCGAGTTCACGATGGTAGGCGGCGACATGGCCAAGCGTATGATGGCTGCACTCATGCGCCATGAGGAAGCGCCCATAGGGCATGGATTCGGCCATGGTCATGGCGCTGACAACGATAATCGGCTGGCCGTTTTCATCGATCGTGGACATCGCCTGCTCCGGCAATTCCGGCAAAAGGTAGGTCGTGATCGCGCAAAACGGATTGTCGATGGTGGGAAGCCAAAGCTGGCGGGCCGAGGCGCTGCCGCAAAACAGCCCGATACTGAGGATAGCTGCCCAGATTAGGACTATACGACGCATGGTGGGGCCCCCCGCCGCACTGAGTCGTTTCCCTTAAAGAATCTAAACTCATGATCGACCACGTCCAAAGGTTTTTACGAGTAGAACGCATGAAAGCCATTATATGTGCCCGAGTTCCCACAGTGGATTAGTGGTGGATTACCCTCGCGGCACCCTGGCCGTTTAGTAGGCATTTGACCAAAAAATCGAGGCAAGACAGGATTCCGCATCGATGGACATGCAATCGACCGACACCAAAAACGAAACCGACAAAGTGTGCATTATCGGCGCGGGATCGTCTGGATTGGCGGCCGCCAAGACATTCGCCGAGCGGGGCATCCCGTTTGACTGCCTCGAGCGGGAGGACGACATCGGAGGACTTTGGAACGAGACGACCGGTACCGGCGTCGTCTACGACACCACCTATCTCGTCTCATCCCGCAAATACACGGGCTTCGAGGATTACCCGATGCCAGAGGAGTATCCGACCTACCCCTCGCATCGGGAAGCGCTCGCCTACTTGCGCGACTACGCCCAGAATTTCGGCATCCTCGACCGGATCCAGTTCAACACCACCGTCGAGCGCCTCGAGCGGACCGATGAGGGTTGGCTCGTTTACATCGCCGGCAAGTCGCGGCCCCGCCTCTACCGGGCGCTGGTGATCGCGACCGGCCATCACGACGTGCCGCGCTTTCCCAAGATCCCCGGCAACTTCACCGGCGAAGTCATGCATTCGCGCGACTATCGCAGCGTCAAGCAGCTCGTCGATAAGCGCGTTGTCGTGGTCGGCGCCGGCAATTCGGCCTGCGACATCGTCGTCGATGCCACGAGCGTGGCGCGCGCCGTGTATCAAAGCATGCGGCGCGGCACCTATTTCGTGCCGAAATTCATGCTGGGCCGCCCAACCGACGGCATCGTCAATTTCTGCGAGAAGATGCCGATGCCGCGCGGGCTTCGGAACCGCATCTACACCATCTGGCACAAGCTCATGGTCGGCTCCAATGCCCGCTACGGCCTGCCTGAGGCCGAGCATCGCATCATGGACACCCACCCCACCATGAACACGGTGCTGCCGCAGCTCGCCGCCCACGGCCGCATCGGCATCAAGCCTGAGGTCACGGAGCTCAAGGGCCGCATGGTCCGCTTCGCCGACGGGACCCAAGTCGAGGCCGATCTTCTCGTCTATGCCACCGGCTACGAAATCGCTCTTCCGCTCATCGACAATGATCTGATCTTCGATGATGACGGGCGCCTGCGCCTCTATTTCAATGTCTTCCACCCGGAGCTCGACGACCTCTTCGCCATCGGGCTCATCCAAGCCAACGGCAGCATCTGGCGCCTCGCCGAAGACCAGGCGAAGCTCGTGGCGAGCTTCCTCGTCGCCGCGGCTGAAGGCCATGAGCGCGCCGATTGGTTTCGCTCGCTCAAGGCGCAAGGTCACGACCACTTGGCGCAGGCCCCCTATGTGCAAAGCGAGCGGCACCGGCTTGAGGCCAATTACTACGCCTACCGCCGGCAGGCGCGCCGCCTGTTGCGGCGCTTTGGCGAGATGGGCAAGGCCGAGTTGAAATCCTGGCGGAAAAGCAAAGCCGCAGGCCGTGCAGGGCCGGCTGGAGCACGCGCGAAGGCGATGTCAACGACCTCGAGCTAGGCCTCCGCCATCGATCTTATTAGCGCCCCTTTCGCGCGATCTCGCGCTGACGTAATTTGGACGGCACGGCAGAGGACCATGCCGTTCAGTCGCCATTCAGGGGACGCCGCATAGAGCGGTGACAGGACTTTCGCCCGTCGCGCCGTTCGAGTTCATGGAGGCCTCCATGCTCAAGCACTTCGCCACCTGTCTCCTCGCTCTTGCGGCGCTCTTCGCCGCGCTCGCGCCGGCGGCCGCCGAGAAGCGCGTGGCGCTCGTCATCGGCAACGCCGCCTACCAGAACGCCCCGCCTCTGCGCAATCCGAGCAACGACGCCACCGACATTGCCGCCAAGCTGCGCGAGCTCGGCTTCGACGTGGTCGAAGGAATCGACCTCAGCAAGCGCGACATGGAGAAGCGGATCAGGGCCTTCGCCGAGCAGCTGAACGGCGCCGATGTGGGCTTGTTCTACTACGCCGGCCATGGCTTGCAGGTGAACCAGAAGAACTACTTGGCTCCGATCGACGCCGAGCTGAAATCCGAAACCGATCTCGACTTCGAGGCGGTCGAGCTCGACCTCGTACTGAAGCAGATGCTGCGCAGCGCCGGCACGAGCCTCGTCTTCCTTGACGCTTGCCGCGACAATCCGCTCGTCCAGAAACTCGCGCAGTCGGGCCGCTCGCTGAATGTCGGCCGTGGGCTAGCAAGGGTCGAGCCCGTCTCCAGCATGATGATCGTCTACTCGGCCGAATTCGGCAAAGTGGCCTTGGACGGGACCGGCCGCAACAGTCCCTTCACCGAAGCCTTGCTCCGTCATATCGGCGAGGAAGGCGAGAGCATCAGCGACATGATGATCGAGGTGCGCAACGACGTGCGGAAGGAAACCGGCAACCAGCAGCAGCCGATTGAAAGCACCCAGCTCACAGGTCAATTCTTCTTCAAGCCTGCTCCTCAGCAAACCGCGGCGAAATCCTCATCCACCGATGCCGAGCTCGCCGCGCTGCGGCAGGAAATCGCGCGGCTCCAGGCCGATCAGGGAGCGCTGTTGAAATCGCAACAGGAGCAGCTTGCACTTTTGCAGAAGAAGCTCGCCGAGGAGACCAAGCCGTCAGAAGCGCCGGCGCCGCAGCCGAGCGTTCCGGCTTCCGGCGCTGACAGCCGCGTGATCGCGGTCGAGCCAGCCGGTAGC
>DASUZQ010000143.1:0-2412 GCA_036376815.1 Methyloceanibacter sp.
CTTTGGCCAAGGCCTTGCGTCCGCCGCGATAGGATTGGCGGAGGCCCTTGGCGACCGATTGGAACCCGTCGGGATAGACCGCGAGCCCGGCCATGGCTGGCCTGACGCCGGTAAGTCCCCGGATGGCTTCCGAGGCGGCACTGCTTTCCAGACTGCGCGCGGCCGATTGCCGGCGTTCTTGCAACCATCGGCGCAAGGCTGGGATCGGAGTTGCGTCGGTATCGTCCTCGGCGTCGCCAAAGAGCTTATTGATGGCATCGAGCAAAGCGGGGGCATCGCGCGCCGGGGCAAGGCCCTTTGCGATGCTGCGCAAGCGCTCGGCGAGGCTTGCGTAGACCGGGTCGGGCAGGCCAGGCCTGATCAGCACCATAAGAGAGCGCAATCTTTTCAGGCACTTACGGGCGTCGTGGACCCCTTTGTGGCGGTCAGGCGGAACGGCGAGCGCAGCGCAGGCTGAATCGATCTCGGAGCAGGCAGCGCGCCGCACCGCCTCGCTCATCGACACCGCAGGATCAAGACTGAAACTCGAACCCATCCAAACCCTCTCCGCCCAAAGGCGCGCCCAGCGATGTTCCAGAACAGCCTACCCTCGGTCAAGGGGGTCAGGGTTGTGGACAGGCTGTGGATAAATGCCGCCAAGGGGCGGTGGCGGCGATCCAGTCGCGCGTGCGCTGCCCCGGATCGCCGCTCATGACGATGTCGGTGACAACCGCCGCTGACGACGCACCGGCGGCAAGCACATCAGGCGCGCGCTCGAGGGTAATGCCGCCGATGGCGACCAGCGGACAGGCGATCTTCGATCGCCATTCGCCGATGCGCGCGAGGCCTTGCGGCTTCCACGGCATCGCCTTGAGCTTGGTCGGATAGATGGGCCCAAGCGCGATATAGTCGGGGCCGGCCGCAAGCGCGTCGCCGAGCTCATCCAGGCTGTGGGTGCTGATGCCGATCCTGATGCCTGCAGTTTTGATGGCGCCGAGGTCGGCGCCGGCAAGGTCTCCTTGGCCGAGATGCACGAAGTCCGCGCCGAGGCTGATCGCTTCGCGCCAATAATCGTTGACGACGAGCTGGCAGCCATGCGCCGCAGCAACTTTGAGCGCTTCCGCGATCTCCGTCTTCACTGAGGCGAGTGACGCATCCTTGACGCGCAATTGGATAAATCTTGCCCCCTCGCTCGCGAGCCTCGAAACCCAGGCGGCGTCGGGAAGGACGGGATAGAACGGATCGAGCAGACGCGCGCTCAAGACACGCGATCGATCTTAAAGAACGGCGTGCCGGAAACCGGCGTCGAGGGCGAAGCCATGTCGCGCGGCTCGATCAGCCCAGCCTCGAAGCCTAGACGGCCGGCCTCGACCGCCCGGGCGAAGGCCTCTGCCATCTTCACCGGATCGCCGGCCTTGGCGACAGCTGTGTTCAGCAGCACCGCGTCGTAGCCGAGCTCCATCGCCTCCGCCGCTTGCGACGGCGCGCCGATACCGGCGTCGACGATCAACGTCGTATCGGGGAAGTAGGCGCGTAGCGTCTTCAGCCCGTCGCGGTTGATCAGCCCGCGCGCCGAGCCGATCGGCGAGGCCCAGGGCATCAGCACGCGGCACCCGGCCCCGGCAAGCTTCTCAGCCGCGCTCAAATCTTCGGTGGTGTAGGGCAGGACCTGGAAGCCTTGCGCCACGAGGATAGACGCTGCCTCGACCAGACCGAACAACTCGGGCTGTAGCGTGTCGTCGTTGGCGATGACCTCGAGCTTGACCCAGGGCGTGTCGAACAGCTCGCGCGCCATCTCCGCCGTGGCGACAGCTTCCTTGGCGGTGTGGCAGCCGGCGGTATTGGGCAGCACGCGCACGCCGAGCTCTTCGATCAGTTCCCAGAAGCCTTGGCCTGCGCGCATCCGCGCCGACTCGCGGCGGAGCGAAACCGTGACGATCTCCGCCGACGACGCTTCGACCGCTTCCTTCAGCGTCGCGGGGGAGGGGTATTGCGCCGTTCCGAGCAGCAGCCTGGACGCAAAGCGCTCACCATAGATCTCGAACATCAGCCGCCTTGCCTCGGCGCCACGATCTCGATCTCGTCCTTCGGAGCGAGCGGCGTCAGCCCGCGCTTGGCGGAAGCGACGAAGCTGCCGTTGACCGCGGTCGCCACTTTCGCCTTGGCGAATCCGAGTTTGACGCACAACTCGGCGAGGGTGCGGGCATCGGTGGCGACGGGCTCACCATTAACGAGAATCTGCAACGAACACCTCCGGATCGGTCGCGCCGGTCTCAATGTAATCGGCCACCAGCTCGGCCATGACGGGCGCAAGCAGGAAGCCGTGCCGGTAAAGGCCGTTCACATAGATAGAGCGCTCAGCGACCATAATCCTAGGCCGATTGTCGGGAAAGGCGGGCCTCGCGCCCGCGCCTTGCAGCACAATTTCGGCTT
>DASUZQ010000144.1:0-3718 GCA_036376815.1 Methyloceanibacter sp.
AGCGCAATGCTTCGTGTCGCCGGGCGGCAAGAGCATCATCTACAACGCGATGATGGCGACGCTGAACGAGGGCGACGAAGTCATCGTCGTGGCGCCCTATTGGGTGAGCTACCCCGACATCGTGCTGCTTGCCGGAGCAACGCCGGTGGTGGTCGAGACCAAGCTCGAGGATGGTTTCAAGCTGAGCCCCAAGGCGCTCGCAGCTTCGATCACGCCGCGCACGAAGTGGTTCATCTTCAACTCGCCGTCGAACCCGACCGGCGCCGCCTATACGCGCGAGGAGATCAAGGCCCTTACGGACGTGCTGCTCAAGCACGAGAATGTCTGGGTTTTGTCCGACGATATCTATGAGCATCTCGTCTATGACGGCTTCGCTTTCTCCACGCCGGCACAGGTCGAGCCGAAGCTCAAGGGACGGACGCTCACCATGAACGGCGTCTCCAAGGCCTATTCCATGACCGGCTGGCGTATCGGCTATGCCGGAGGGCCCGAGCCGTTGATCAAGGCGATTGCCACGTTGCAATCGCAGTCGACGTCCAATCCCTGCTCGATCAGCCAGTGGGCTTCGGTCGAAGCTCTGGAAGGCCCGCAGGATTTCCTGAAGCGCTGGGTCGCCTCCTTCCAGGATCGCCGGGATCTCGTCGTCTCGATGCTCAACCAGGCAAAGGGGATCAGTTGCCCGACGCCGGAAGGAGCCTTCTACGTCTATCCGTCTTGCGCCGGCGTCATCGGCCGGACGTCGCGAGACGGCAAGAAGATCGAAACCGATGAGGATTTTGCCACCGCCCTGCTTCAGGAGGAGGGCGTCGCCGTGGTGCACGGCGCGGCGTTCGGGCTTTCGCCCTTCTTCCGCATCTCCTATGCGACCGGCCTCGAGGCGCTGGAAGAGGCCTGCCGCCGCATTCAGCGCTTTTGCGCGAACGCGACCTGAGCGGGAGATCGGGCATGGGGACGCAGATGAAGCTCAGCACGGGCAACCAGATCAACGGCAAGATCATGGAGATCCGCAAAGGAGCGGTAACGGCCATCGTCTACGTCGCCATCGCCGGCGACACCATGCTCGAAGCCAGCGTCACCATCGCCTCCTTGGAGACCCTTGGTCTGTACGAAGGCAAAAGCGTAATCTTGATGGTGAACCCCGGCGATATCATCATCGGTTGCGAATAGGCTGCCGACCAGGCCGCCTTGCCTTCGAACTCCCGCGTCGCCTCGGCGCGACCGCGCGGCAATGGAGTGATCGTCACGACCGGATCGCCGCCGTTGCGCATCCTTGTGCTTCCCGACGGACGTCGCGTCGCTTGCGCCGAATATGGCGATACAGGCGGACTGCCGGTGCTCGCGCTGCACGGGACACCGGGCTCGCGCCTGATGTTTGCTCTCGCGGATCGCGCGGCGCGGGACAGGGGCATCCGTTTGATCGCGCCGGAGCGCCCCGGCTACGGACTGTCGGACTATCGACGCTCCGAGAATCTCGCCCAAATCGCCGAAGATCTGAGCGCCGTGGCCGACGACTATAGTCTTGGCCGCTTCGCCGTCATCGGCGTCTCAGGTGGCGGACCATACGCGGTGGCGGCGGCCGCGGCCATGCCGGACCGCATCAGTCTCTTGGCGCTGGTAGCGCCGATCGGCGAGGTGGCGGATGGCCAGCTTCGTCTCTCCAGATTTCAGAGGCTTATGTTCAGGCGGCTTGCGCACAGGCCGTGGGCAACTCGGCCCTTCTTTCGCAGGCTGCGCTCGATGGTGTTCAAGTCGCCGGACAGTGCCTATCGGTGGTTGATGCGGCGGGTCCGCGCGCCCGATCGGGAGTTGTTGGCGCGATCCAGCGTAAAGATAAGCCTCCAGGCGGCCATGGGCGAAGGTCTGCGACCTGGCGTGGAAGGGGTGGCACAGGATCTCCGGCTCTATTGTTCGCCCTGGCGCTTGCGGTTTGCCGACATCGACGTGCCGACCATCCTTTGGCAAGGCAGTGACGATCCGGTCGTGCCGCCGGAGGCTGCCTATGCCTTGGCGCGGGCGCTCCCCAATTGCCGGTTGGATGTCATCCCGGGCGCCGGGCACTATTGGGTGTTCTCCCGGTTCGGGCTGATCCTGGATGCGGTCGCGGCTGTCCTGCGCGCCGACGCGGTAGAGCGCGGCGAAACGCCCGTGGAGCCGATTGAATGACGCCGGAGTTCACCCACTGCGCCCTGCACGTGTGCGACCTCGGTCAGTCGATCGCCTTCTATCAAAGCTATTGCGGGCTCGGCATCGTCAAGGAGCACGGGCAGGGCAACGCGCGCACCGTGTGGATGGCGCATGGAGATGATGACCGTTTCGTGCTCGTGCTGCTTGGCGGAGGACCTGACCGTTCGCAGGGCAAGGACGACATGACGCATTACGGCTTTGCCGTTCCCTCTCGCGCCGATGTGGATGCCATTGCCGAGCGCGGGCGGGCCGAGGGGCGGCTATTTTGGGAACCGCAGGAGTTCCCGCCACCGACCGGCTATCTTTGCGCGGTCAAAGACCCGAGCGGCTACGTCATCGAGTTTTCTTCGGGCAGCCCCTCGGGCAGAACCGCTAAACCTCAGCGGCCGCTCTTGCGGAGGGGGATGCGGCGTTCTGGCGCTGGAACACGAAGCACCTAAGCGCGTAAATCCGCGTGGCCGGGGGTGAGGAACGAATCGCGCTAACCCTTACGGTGCGGACCCCCATGCTTGGCAAGCCCATCTTCTTCGACCCCACCGGGAAACGCGCGCGCCTGCTGCAGGCCTTTGCGTGGGCCGGCGGCACCGTCAGCGCCGTCATTTTCGTATTGTTTACGGCGATCCTTTTAGTCGTGAATCGGCCAGACGATAAGAGCTTCGACCAGCAGCTCTCCGCCCATACCTCGATCCGCTGTGCCTGGGCGCCGACCTGTTCGCCGGCGCATGCCGTTGCCAACAGCAACGCCGCTGATCCCGAACTGCTGAAGACCGCCTACAAGCTCGCGTCAGACTTGCGCGAGCGGGAGAGGGGACTGCGCACGCGCCACCCGCAAGCCGAAGTCGTCGATCGCCACCCGATTCCGGCGCCGCTCAGGGGGTCGAAAGACCGATCGTTGAGCATCGGCTTCTACGTCAACTGGGACGACAACAGCTACCCGGCGCTGAAGCGGGCGCTGCCCCATCTCGATTGGGTGGTCCCGAGCTGGCTCAGCCTCGAAGGACCAGATCTCGAGCTCAAGGCCGATGTCGATGATCGGGTGTTGAAGCTCATTCAGGAGACGAAGCCTGACACGCCGGTCCTTCCCATGATCCAGAATGCGGTTGAGGGCAAATGGGACGGAGCCGGCCTCGCGCGGCTGCTTGCCGATCCGGCAGCGCGTGCGGCACGCATCGACGAGATCGTCGCCTTTCTCGAGGCCAACAAGTTTCAGGGGCTCGCCATCGACTTCGAGGAGGTGCCGGCCAAGTCGCAGAAGGACCTGCAAGACTTTCTGCGCGAACTGTCGAGCGCGTTTGCCGCGCACGGTCTCGTCGTGGTGCTCGCCGTTCCCTTCGACGACGACAGCTGGCCTTACGTCACCTATGCGAAGATTGCCGACTACATGCTGCTGATGGGCTACGATCAGCACTGGGACCGCAGTGCGCCGGGAAGCATCGCCGGCGAAGATTGGTTCGAGAAGATCCTCGACAAGCGTATGCAGGGGCTCGATCCCGACCGTACCATCCTCGCCATCGGCGGTTACGGATACGATTGG
>DASUZQ010000145.1:0-5261 GCA_036376815.1 Methyloceanibacter sp.
AATGGTTCATCGCCATGGACAGCGCAATCGATGTGGATGCTCCCACCGACACGTTGCGCCACCGCGCCCTTGCCGCCATTAGTGAGACGCGCTGGGTGCCGCCGCAAGGCGAGAACCGCATCCGCGGCATGATCGATACCAAACCGGACTGGGTGGTGTCGCGCCAGCGCGCCTGGGGCGTGCCCATCACCGTGTTCCGCAATATCAATCCGAGCTCGGAGAGCTTTGACGATGTCGTGCCGAGCAAGGAATATTCCTGGTCGGATGCGCTCATCGAGAGAGTGCGCGAGGCCTTCGCCAAAGAAGGCGCTGACGCTTGGTTCAAACCAGGCGCGCGAGAACGCTTCCTCGGCGGCCTCGTCGACGACCCATCAGAGTGGGAGAAGGTCGACGACATCCTCGATGTTTGGTTCGACTCAGGTTCGACGCACGCCTTCGTGCTCGAGGTTCGCCCCGACCTCGCCTGGCCGGCCTCGCTTTATCTTGAGGGCTCGGACCAGCATCGCGGCTGGTTCCAGTCTTCGCTTCTCGAAGCCTGCGGCACGCGGGGCCGCGCGCCTTACGAGGCCGTGCTCACCCATGGCTTCGTCGTCGACGAGGACGGCCGCAAAATGTCGAAGTCGCTCGGCAATGTCGTCGCCCCGCAGGACGTGATCCGCCAGTCAGGCGCCGAGATCCTCAGGCTGTGGGCGATGAGCTCGGACTACGCCGAGGATTTGCGCATCGGCCCGGACATCATCAAGGCGAACGTTGAGTCCTACCGCAAGCTCAGGAACACGCTTCGGTTCATGCTCGGCAATCTCGCCCATTACGAGCCAAGCCTCGCCGTCGGCGACGCCGAGATGCCTGAGCTCGAGCGCTATATGCTCTCCCGCCTCGCTGAGCTCGACCAGATCGTGCGTGCCGGCTACGAGGCCTTCGACTTCAAGCGCGTGTTTCATGCGCTCCTCAATTTCTGCGTCAACGATCTCTCGGCCTTCTATTTCGACATCCGCAAAGACGCGCTCTATTGCGATCCCTATGACAGCGTGACCCGACGCTCGGCACTCACCGTGCTCGATAGTCTGTTCGGCGCGCTGACCGCGTGGCTCGCTCCCATGCTTGCCTTCACCATGGAGGAGGCTTGGTTGAACCGCTTCCCCGGCGAGGCAAGCTCGGTGCATCTTCGCCAGTTCCCCACCATCCCTGCCGCCTGGCGCGACGAGGCGCTTGCCGAGAAATGGCGAAAGGTGAGGGCGGTCCGCCGCGTGGTCACCGGCGCGCTCGAGATCGAGCGGAAAGAGGGCCGCATCGGTTCGAGCCTCGAAGCCGCGCCCAAAGTCTACGTCGCCGACCGGGACTTGCGCGGAGCGCTTGCCGGCGTCGATCTCGCCGAGATTTCCATCACCAGCGGCGCCGAGCTCTTGAGTGGCGTGGGTCCTGAAGGGGCCTTCCGCCTCGACGATGTCCCCGGCGTCGCTGTCGTCTTTGCCCGCGCCCAGGGCACGAAATGCGCCCGCTCGTGGAAGATCCTCGAGGACGTCGGCGCCGATCCCGAATTTCCCGAGTTGTCGCTGCGCGACGCCGAGGCGGTCCGTCAGTTCGACGCCGGCCACCCGCTGGCCGCGGAGTAGGCCCCGCATGCGCAACCTCTGGGGACCGCTATCGCCGCTCGGGCTCGGGGTTGCCGCGGTCACGCTGATCCTGGACCAGGCCCACAAGGCCTGGATGCTCTACGTCTATGACATCGGCGCCAAGGGGACCGTGCGCGTCACCCCGTTTCTCGATCTCGTTCTCGTCTGGAACCAGGGCGTGAGCTACGGGATGCTCCAGCAGCGGACCGATCTCGGCCGCTTCCTCTTGATCCTGTTCGCCTTTGCCGCGGCAATCGCCCTTGCCGTGTGGCTCGCGCGCATAAATTCGAGGCTCACCGCCATCTGCATCGGCCTCGTCATCGGCGGGGCCATCGGTAACGCCATCGATCGCATCCTCTATGGAGCGGTTGCCGATTTCTTCTCCTTCCACGCCTTCGGCTATGAGTGGTACATCTTCAATATTGCCGATACCGCCATCGTTGCGGGGGTGGTGGGACTGCTGTATGAATCGGTATTTGGGGGACACAAAAAGGTCTCAAACCCTTCTAAGATGTGAAGAAAGCCCGGTCTTGCGGGCATTTCAGGGGGAATCGTGGGGCACGCCGCAACCCGCATCTTGAGGCTGTTTGGCAAGGGCCTCGGGTCGCTCGTTGCCTGTGGCTTGGCGCTTGCTCTTGGCGGCTGCGGCGGCATCGAATTCCAGGGCAAGGTCTTCGACTACGCCGGCCTTTCCAGCCTCGGCAAGGAGCAGGAAGACGTGAGAATGACGGAGCGGGCGCCGCTCCTCGTTCCGCCAAACACCCATAAGCTTCCGCCGCCTGGCAGCCCCGACGTCACGCGTGCCGATTGGCCCGCCGATACCGACAAGGAGCGCAAGCGGCTCGCCGCGGCAAGGCAGGCTGAGGAACGCAAGAAGGCGGCCGAGGCCGAGCCGAACAATCCTTATGCCGGCAAGCCGAATCTGCTCGACCAGGTGCTTGGCAGGAACAAGACGCCTGAGGAGGACCCGCTCGACGTTCCGGAGCCCGATCCGTCGGACAAGACGGCCGAGGATAAGGCCCGCGAGCAAGCTGCGGCCACGCCGCAAAAGCCGGTGGATCAGTCGCTGAACGCCCCGGCCACGCCGGCGGCCGACGATCCGTTCCACCCAGCCGCGCCCGACAGCTACAAGGGCATGTCGAACCCCTCGGGCAACAACGCCAATTATTGACGCCAAGCGCGGCGAAGCCCGCGCGTTCGAGCGAATTGGCTTGAAAAATCCGGGGGCAGGGCTGAAATGTGGGGCAATCCCGCCCGTCAAGCCGCTACTCATAAGGTTTGAGGGCTGACCCTTGGCTCCTCACACCCGGTCACGATCCATGGTGATATCGATGTTCGATCAGCTTGCGGGCGCGCTCGATGCACGGACGGGCCTGGTCCTGGCCGCGTTCAGCCTCGCCTCCATGGCCGTTGCGGCCGCCGTCGACGGCGCACGCGCCACGCCCCGCGTTGTCGAATTCACCCTTGGGAACGGCCTCCAGGTCCTGGTCATCCCCGACCATCGTGCGCCCGTCGTGACCCAGATGATCTGGTACAAGGTCGGCGCCGCCGACGAGCCGCCGGGGTCCTCCGGCATTGCCCATTTCCTCGAGCACCTGATGTTCAAGGGCACCGAGGCGATCCCGCCCGGCCAATTCTCCAAGATCGTGGCCAAGAACGGCGGCGAGGACAACGCTTTCACCAACCATGACGTCACCGCCTATTTCCAGCGCGTAGCCAAGGATCGGCTGCCGACGGTGATGGCCATGGAGGCTGACCGCATGGCCAATCTTCGCTTGAGCAAGGAGGACGTGGCCACCGAGCGTGACGTGATCCTCGAAGAGCGCCGCAGCCGCGTCGACAACGATCCGTCGAGCATTCTGCAGGAGCAGATGATGGCGGCGCTCTACACCAAGCACCCGTACGGCATCCCCATCATCGGTTGGGCGCATGAGGTGGCGGCGCTCGATCGCGACGATGCGCTCTCCTTCTACAAGCGCTTCTACGCACCGAACAACGCTCTGTTCGTCGTCGCCGGCGACGTCGAGCCCGACGAGGTGAGAAAGCTCGCCGACGAGACCTTCGGCAAGCTGCCGCCGCATGGCGGACTGAATGGCCGCTCGCGCCCGAAAGAGCCAGAGCATCAAGCTCCGCTTCGCGTCGAGCTCGAAGACGCCCGCGCCGGCCGCATGACGGTGCAGCGCTATTATCTGACGCCGAGCTACGCCTCGGCGGCGCCCGGCGAAGCCGAGGCGCTCGACCTCATGATGCGCATCGCCGCCATCGGCTCGGTCAGCAGGCTCTACAAGCGACTGGTGATCGAGCAGAAGAAGGCGGCAAGCGCTGGCGGTTGGTATTCCGATTCTGCCCTCGACACCGGCAGGCTCGCCTTCTACGCCATCGGCGCCGAGAAGGTCTCGCCGGCCGAGCTCGAGGCGGCCATGGACGCCGTGATCGCCGATCTGCGGGAGCATGGCATCACCCAAGCCGACCTCGACCGCGCCCGGAGCGCCTTTCTTGCCGAGTTCGTCTATGCCAACGACAGCCAATCGCGCATGGCGCGCCATTATGGTTGGAGGCTCGCCACCGGCATGACCGTCGAGGAGGTCGAAAGCTGGCCGGAGCGGCTTAAGCAGGTGACGGTCGACGACATCCGCGATGTGGCGCGGAAATATCTCGTCGACAAGAACTCGGTGACGGGGATTCTGGTGCCGGCGCCTGACAAGACGAGCCGCGGTGAGCAACCGGCCCATGCCCCAAGCCCCGGCAGGTCTTAGGCGCCATGCGGCAGACGCGGTTTGCCGCCATCGCGCTGCTGGCGGCGCTCGCCGCAAGTGCTGCTGACGCCATGGAGATCAAGCGCGTCATCAGTCCCGGCGGCATCGAGGCCTGGCTCGTCGAGAGCCACGCCAATCCCCTGATCGCCATGCGCTTCGCCTTCCGCGGCGGCGCCGCACAAGACCCGCAAGACAGACAGGGCCTTGCCTATTTCGTGTCGGGCATGATGGACGAAGGCGCCGGCGGCCTCGACTCGGTCGCCTTCCAGGAGCGCTTGCAATCGCTCGCCACGCGCATGGATTTCGATGCGGGTCGCGACGTGATGCTCGGCAACGTGCAGATGCTCACCGCCAACAAGGACGAGTCGTTCGAGCTGTTGCGTCTTGCCATGTCGAAACCGCGCTTCGATGCGGATGCGATCGAGCGGGTGCGCGGCCAAATCATCGCCGGATTGAAGTTCGACGAGAACGACCCCGAGGAGGTCGCTTCGCTTGCCTGGGATCGTCTCGCCTTCCGCGATCACCCATATGGCCGCCCGATCAAGGGCACCAAGGCCTCCATCGCCGCCATCAATCGAGACGATTTGCAAGGCTATTTGCGGCGCGTGTTTGCCCGCGACAAGCTCGCGATCACCGTGGTCGGCGACATCGACGCCGAGACGCTCGGCCGCGCGCTCGATGATGTGTTCGGCGCGCTGCCGCAACGCTCGGAGCTGGCGCCGGTCGCCGACGTCAAACCTCCGCTTGGGCCTGCCCGCGAGATCATCGAAATGAACGTGCCGCAATCGGTGGCGCAATTCGGTCATCGCGCCTTCTCGCGCAAGGACGACGACTTCATGGCCGCCTACATCCTCAATTACATCATCGGCGGCGGCGGGTTCTCCTCGCGCCT
>DASUZQ010000146.1:0-3177 GCA_036376815.1 Methyloceanibacter sp.
CGCATCGTCTTGGCGTGAGCGCGACGGTCCCTGCGGCAATGCGCGGGTGCGTTCGGTTAGCTCAGCGCTTACATTGAGCCACAGCGTTTGGTCTCGGAGTATCAGTCATGAACCATAGAAGGCTTGGAGACACTGGGCCCGAGGTCTAGGCCATCGGGCTTGGCTGCATGGGAATGTCGGACTTTTACGGCCCGGCCGATGACCAGGAGAGTCTCGCCACCATCGATGCCGCGCTCGAAGCGGGCGTCACGCTCCTCGACACCGGCGATTTCTACGGCATGGGCCACAACGAGATGCTGATCAGCGAAGCTCTTGCCGGGCGCAATCGCGACAGCGTCGTCATCAGCGTGAAGTTCGGCGCGCTCCGCGATGTCGGCGGCAATTGGCTGGGCTACGATGCGCGGCCGCTCGCGGTGAAAAATTTCCTCAGCTATTCGCTTCGCAGGCTCGGCACCGACTATATCGATATCTACCGGCCGTCGCGGCTCGACTCGACCGTGCCGATCGAGGATACCGTTGGGGCGATCGCCGACATGGTGAAGGCTGGTTACGTGCGTCACATCGGGCTGTCGGAGGTTGGAGCGGACACTATCCGCCGCGCCTCGGCAGTGCATCCGATCAGCGATCTGCAGATCGAATATTCGCTGATCTCGCGCGGCATCGAGGAGGAGATCTTGCCCGCATGCCGCGAGCTCGGCATCGGCATCACCGCCTATGGCGTGCTGTCGCGCGGACTGATCAGCGGACATTGGTCCAAGGCGCGCGAAGGCGAGCGCGGTTTTCGTGCCAACGCGCCGCGCTTTCAAGGCGCCAACCTCGATGCCAATCTCGCTCTGGTCGATGCGATCAGGGGAATCGCCAAGGGCATCGGAGCGTCGGTGGCGCAAGTGGCCATCGCCTGGGTGGCGGCGCAAGCAGAAGACATCGTGCCGCTCGTCAGCGCGCGGCGCCGCGACCGCCTCGCCGAGGCTCTCGGGGCTCTCGACGTGAAGCTTTCAGCCGACGATCTCGCCGAGCTCGCCAAGGCCGTGCCGCCAGGTGCCGCGGCAGGCGAGCGCTATCCGGCAGCAGCACTCGCTCATATGGACAGCGAGAAGAAGCGCGCCTGATCCTACATCAAGCGCTGTCAGAGCCTCGTCTTTCTTGACAGACCGGCTGGCTTCCCGTTATCCCAAACTGATAATTTTGGCACTCATCTCCCTTGAGTGCCAACAACCCCGATCCCATATCAGCGCGAGTTCAGGCATTTCAGGAGGAAAACCATGAAGTTTCGGCCGCTTCACGATCGCGTCGTGGTCAAGCGACTCGAGGAGGAGCTCAAGACCAAAGGCGGCATCATCATTCCGGACACCGCGGCCGAGAAGCCGCAAACCGGCCAGGTCGTCGCCGCCGGCCCGGGCGCCAGGGGCGAGGACGGCAAGCTCCAGCCCATGGGAGTGAAGTCAGGCGACAAGGTGCTGTTCGGCAAATGGTCGGGCACCGAGGTCAAGATCGACGGCGAGGAACTCCTGATCATGAAGGAGTCCGACATCATGGGCATCCTCGGCTGAAGCATTTCCCCCACCCAGAGCCGATAGAATTCAACGGAGAAAAGTAAAATGGCAGCGAAAGACGTAAGATTTTCCGCCGACGCGCGCGAGCGAATGATGCGCGGCGTCGACATCTTGGCCAATGCGGTCAAGGTCACGCTCGGGCCCAAGGGCCGCAACGTCATCCTCGAGAAGTCGTTCGGCGCTCCCCGCTCGACCAAGGACGGCGTCACCGTCGCCAAGGAGATCGAGCTTGAGGATAAGTTCGAGAACATGGGCGCGCAGATGCTGCGCGAGGTGGCCTCAAAGACCAACGACACCGCTGGTGACGGCACCACGACGGCGACGCTGCTGGCTCAAGCCATCGTGCGCGAGGGGCTGAAGTCCGTCGCGGCAGGCCTGAACCCGATGGATCTGAAGCGCGGCATCGACAAGGCGGTCGCCGAGGTCGTCGCCGGTATCTCCAAGAGCGCGAAGAAAGTGTCCGGCTCCGCCGAGATCGCCCAGGTCGGCACTATTTCGGCCAATGGCGAGAAGGCCATCGGCGACATGATCGCCAAGGCCATGCAGAAGGTCGGCAATGAAGGCGTGATCACGGTCGAGGAGGCGAAGAGCCTCGAAAGCGAGCTCGAAGTGGTCGAGGGCATGCAGTTCGACCGCGGCTATATTTCCCCCTATTTCATCACCAACGCCGAGAAGATGGTGGCCGAGCTCGAGAGCCCGTACATCCTCATCTACGAGAAGAAGCTTTCCGGCTTGCAGCCGCTGCTTCCTCTGCTCGAGCAGGTGGTGCAGTCGGGCCGTCCGCTGCTCGTCATCGCCGAGGACGTCGAGGGCGAGGCGCTCGCCACGCTCGTGGTCAACAAGCTGCGCGGTGGCTTGAAGGTCGCTGCGGTCAAGGCGCCTGGCTTCGGCGATCGCCGCAAGGCCATGCTGCAGGACATCGCCGTGTTGACCGGCGGCGAGATGATCTCCGAGGATCTCGGCATCAAGCTCGAGAACGTCACCGTGCAGATGCTGGGCAAAGCAAAGCGCGTGACCATCACCAAGGATGACACCACGATCGTCGACGGCTCCGGCAAGAAGGCCGACATCGAGGCCCGCATCGCCCAGATCAAGCAGCAGATCGAGGACACCACCTCCGACTACGACAAGGAAAAGCTGCAGGAGCGGCTGGCCAAGCTCGCCGGCGGCGTTGCCGTGATCAAGGTCGGCGGCGCGACCGAGGTCGAGGTGAAGGAGAAGAAGGACCGCGTCGACGATGCGCTGAACGCAACACGCGCTGCGGTCGAAGAGGGCATCGTGCCCGGCGGCGGCGTGGCACTGCTGTGGGCTTCGAAGTCGCTCAAGGCCAAGGGCGATAACGAGGACCAGGAGGCCGGCATCAACATCGTGCGCAAGGCGCTGCAGGCTCCGATCCGCCAGATCGCCGAGAATGCCGGCGTCGAAGGCTCGATCGTGGTCGGCAAGGTGCTCGACCAGAAGTCGCCGACCTTCGGCTACGACGCCCAGAACAACGAGTATGTCGATCTCGTGCAGAAGGGCATCATCGACCCGGCCAAGGTCGTGCGCACGGCGCTGCAGGATGCGGCTTCCGTGGCTGGCCTCCTCGTCACCACCGAGGCAGGTGTTGCCGAGGCGCCGAAGA
>DASUZQ010000147.1:0-3384 GCA_036376815.1 Methyloceanibacter sp.
AGCTCGGCTTGAAGGTGCTGCAAGGCATCTGGATAGGACGCAACCTCGCGGACAACCGGCGGGAGATCGAGGCGGGATTGCAGCTCGCCCGCCGCCACCCCGGCGTCATCGAAGCCTTCATCGTCGGCAATGAAACGCTGCTCCGCGGCGAGCTCGGCGCCGACCGCATCAAGACCTATCTCGAGGAGGTGCATCGCCGCTCGGGCCTGCCCGTCACCTATGCCGACGTTTGGGAGTTTTGGCTGAAGGCGCCAGAGCTCGCCCCCGCCGTCGACTTCGTCACCATCCACATCCTGCCCTACTGGGAGGACGAGCCGGTCGCGGCGACGGAGGCCGTCGCGCATGTGCGCGAAATACGGGAGAAGGTGGCAAAGATTTTTGCCGGGAAGGAGATCTGGATCGGCGAGGTGGGCTGGCCGAGCGAGGGCCGTATGCGCGACGGTGCGCTCCCCTCTCCGGCCAATCAAGCGCTCGTGCTGAGCGGCGTGGTGGAGGCAGCACGCGCCGAGAACTGGAAGGTCAATCTCATCGAAGCCTTCGACCAGCCTTGGAAGCGGCTGCTGGAAGGGACCGTCGGCGGCTATTGGGGCCTGTTCGACGATAGCGGGCGGGAATTGAAGTTTCGCTGGGGCGAGCCGGTCTCGAACCACCCCAAATGGCGAATCGAGGCTGCGCTCGGCATCGGTGCCGCGCTTTTTGTCTTTGCCGCTGCCTGGTTCTCACGCCGTAAGGATGATGCCGGCGAGGACGGCTGGGGGCGCGACCTCGCCATCGCGGCGATAGCACTCAGCGCCGGATTGGTGTTCGGCTGGGCGGCGCTTGGGCTACCGATGGAGCCGCCGGAGCCTGGCGACCGTCTTCGCTCGGCGGGGATGATCGCGCTCTCGCTGCTCGTGCCCATGGTTGCCTCCGGCGCGGTGGCGCGAAGCGCGCCCCTTGGCAGCCTCGCCGTGGCGCTCAACCCGCAGCTTCGCCGGCAGGTCGACGTTTGGAGCCTGCTGCTCCACATTTTCTTCGCCGCGACGCTGGTGGCGGCGATCCATGTGGCGCTCGGGCTCGTCTTCGATCCCCGCTACAAGGACTTCCAGCTCGCCCTGCTGACCGGACCGGTGGCGGCACTTGTCATTGCGACCTGGGCGAAGGTGCCAGCGCCCGTACGCCGGGAGCCCGGCATGGCCGAGCGAGTCGCTGCTGGTCTGCTCACCGGCTCGGCGCTGTTCGTGATGTTCAATGAGGGGATCGCCAATTGGCAGGCGCTGTGGTTCGGAGCCCTGCTCGTTTTGCTCGCGCTTACCGCGCTCCGGACCGCCCCCGCGCCAGGCTGAGCACGAGCAACGCCACTGCCAACGCCGAAAGACGTGTGTTGTAGAGGACGAGCCCAAAGGAGGCGGAGAGGAGCCCGATGCCGAAGGTCACGACGTTCGGACGCCAGAGCTGGAAAAGCGCGGCGATGACCGCCGTCCAGCCGAAGATGCTCCGCACGAAAAGATTGATCGCAGCGAGTCTCACCGCACAGGTGAGACTCTGTTCGCCGGCCTCGCAAGCAAGCCCGATCGGCGTGTTCTGAATGATGTCGTAGCGGAGATAGAGGGCGAGCCCGACCGCAGCCATCACAAGCAGACTCAAAATGAGAGCCGCCCGGCCTGAGGGCTTGAAAAGAGTCAGGGAAAGATCGGATTGGGGTGGGGATTCGCGCTGCATCGGCACGGGTCATAAGGCAATGAGAGCTCCGCGTCATCCCGTGCCGCAAACCGCCCCGGAACTCTGCCTTGGCATTGCCCTCCTGACCCTCTAAGAGCGGCAGGATAAGGACGGTGGCGCAATATGGATCAATCGACCCGGCAACCGAAGCTGCTCAAGGACTACGCTCCGTCAAATTATCTGGTGGACACGGTCGAGCTCGACTTTGCGCTCGATCCGAAGGCGACCAGGGTCAAGTCCAAGCTTCGTTTGCGGCCCAATCCGAAGGCAGAGGCCGCCGGCCGGCCGCTCGCGCTCGACGGCGAAGGGCTCGTATTGCAGAGCCTTGCGCTTGACGGCAAGCCGCTCGGGCTCGACGACTACCGGCTCGACGAGAAGTCCCTGACCATCTTGAGCGTGCCGAGCCGGCCCTTCACCGTCGAGACCGTGACCTTGTGCGATCCAGAGGCGAACACGGCGCTGTCTGGTCTTTACCGCTCCCGCGGCACCTATTGCACCCAGTGCGAGCCAGAAGGCTTTCGCCGCATCACTTTTTTTCTCGACCGGCCTGACGTGCTCGCAATTTATACCGTCCGCGTCGAGGCCGACGCCGAGACGGCGCCGGTGCTCCTCTCCAATGGCAATCCGGTCTCTGCCGGCAAGGTCCCCGGCACGTCTAAGCATTTCGCGATCTGGCACGACCCCCACCCCAAGCCCTCGTATTTGTTTGCGCTCGTCGGCGGCAATCTTGCGCAGGTGCCGAGCCGCTTCACCACCGCCTCGGGCCGCGACGTGGCGCTCAATATCTATGTCGAGGCCGGCAAGGAAGATCGCTGCGGCTGGGCCATGCAGTCGCTGAAGCGCGCCATGCGCTGGGACGAGGAGCGCTTCGGCCGCGAATACGATCTCGACGTGTTCAACATCGTGGCCGTGAGCGACTTCAACATGGGGGCGATGGAGAACAAGGGCCTCAACATCTTCAACGACAAGCTCGTGCTGGCGCGCCCCGACACCGCGAGCGACGCCGATTACGGCGCCATAGAAGGCGTCATTGCCCACGAATATTTTCATAACTGGACCGGCGACCGCGTCACCTGCCGCGACTGGTTTCAGCTCTGCCTCAAAGAGGGGCTGACCGTGTTCCGCGATCAGGAGTTCACCGCCGACATGAGATCGGGACCGGTCAAGCGCATCCTCGACGTGCGCGCGCTCAAGAACCGACAGTTCCCCGAGGACGCGGGCCCCCTCGCCCATCCCGTGCGGCCGGCCTCCTATATCGAGATCAACAATTTCTATACGGCGACCGTCTACGAGAAGGGCGCCGAGCTTTGCCGCATGCTGCAGACCCTGCTCGGCCGCGAGGGATTCCGCAAAGGCCTCGACCTTTACTTCGAGCGCCATGACGGAGAGGCGGCGACGGTCGAGGATTTCGTCGCCGCCATGGCCGACACCTCGGGCCGCGACCTTTCCCAATTCATGCAATGGTACAACCAGGCCGGCACGCCGGAGCTCGCCTGCTCGCTCGACTACGACGCGCGGTCGAAGCAGGCGCGGCTTTCCGTCAATCAGGTCGTGCCCCCTACTCCGGGCCACGCCCGCAAGGAGCCGATGCCGATCCCGCTCAAGCTTGCCGGCGGCACGCCTCTCAGCGATGGCCTGATCGAGGTCACCGGCCGCGAGCAGACCTTCACCTTCGCCGATATC
>DASUZQ010000148.1:0-3153 GCA_036376815.1 Methyloceanibacter sp.
TGATGCTTGTCGACTCCCTTGAAAATTCTCTGCCAGTGAAAAGTGCCAAAAGGTGCCCCTCAGGCTCACTCCACCTGAGGGGGCTTTTTCCAGAGTAGTGACATGTGCGGACATCCCGGTTGAACGCGGGTTTATTCAGAAGCTCCAGCTGCAACGAACTTGCTGGTATCCACGAGCGCAAGAGTCTCGGCATAGTCGCCGCACTGAAGGTTGATCGACTTGCTCTCGGCGCTGTCGATGTGAACCGTCTGGCGGGGGTTCAGGCTGACGCGAACGCGCGCTGCTGAATCGCCACTCTCATCGGCACGGTCCCACACCACGACGTTGATGGAGCAATGGCCACCACCTGGCTCGTAAAACGCGATGACGCGCTTACTGCCAACCGACGTGAGGATGGGCTCGTGAGGCCCGACCGGCCCCAGGTTCTGAGCAAGGTCTTCGGCTCGTGCAGGGAGACTGGCGGAGAGCGCAACGAAAGCGCCCGCCGCGGCGAACCCCAGGAGCCTGCTTCGATTGAGCGTAAACATTTAGATCTCCTTCCAAGCACTGGCCCAAGACGATCTTGAGCCTGAGGGAGAGTCTCGCGCGTTTGGGCAAAGAGTGCTGTGGCGTTTGCCACACGACAATTGTGGGTTTTGCCACACATCACATGATCTTGACGAGAAGATGCGCAAGCGATGATGCGGCGCGACCGAGCCGATCGCGTCCGCACAAATTTCAGACGATGCGCGATGATGAGCTGCGCCCGTGAGAGCGCCGGGGCAAGGCGGGCTATTCGCCGGTCATCTCGTGAAGCATGGCCGCCAGCCGGTCGAGATCCCTGACGACGAGCGTTCCGCTCTTGCGCTCGATGATGCCGATGCGCGCAAGGCGATTGAGCTCGCGGGTCACGGCCTCGCGATGCGTGCTGATCCGGCTGGCGATCTCGGCGTGGGTGGGCGCCGGGTTAAGCCGCGCCCCCTTGCCTTCGCGCGGCGCGAGACTCGCAAGGCGCAACAGCTCGGCATGGATGCGATTGTTGACGGCAAGCGTACTGAATTCGTAGACGCGTTTGGTCAGCGCGCGGACATTGCGCACGAGGCCCTTGAGCACGGCCTCGGCCACGGCCGGCTCGGTTCGCAACAGCTTGCGGAACGCCTTGGCGGACATTGAAGCGATGAGGCAGCTCGTCCGCGCTTCCACGCTGGCTGAACGCGGTCCGCCGTCGATGGCGGCATATTCGCCGAAGATGTCGCCGGCTCCCAAGGTGCGAAAGCTCACCGCCTGACCCGCGACCGAGTAGATCGTGACGCCCACCTCTCCGCTCACCACGAAGAAGACGTCATCCGAGGAATCGAGATAGCCGACGATCGGCTCGCCCTGCTCGTAGCGGCGCCAGGCACAGCGTTGTTGGAGCTCTTCGAGAGCCTTGGGGGTAAGGCCCACCAATATGGAAATTCCCGCAAGCGTGGACGGGAGGACTGCGATCTGAGGCCGCTCCATGCGCCGCTGCCTGGGACCCTGCCCGCGCGGAATAGGCGCGAAGCCGGCGTCTTCCTTAATGCGCGTAACCAGAATGTACGTCATAGCGAACATCCTTCGGTTGACTTGGTCAAGATACTCTGCCGGGCGCGACCTCTCCTAAATCCGCCCCAAGGTTGCGATGGCGGGTGATAGGACGGGCCGCAAAGCGGCGCTGTGACATTTGCCACACCGCCGCCGGCATAGACTGCCTCAAGGCCATTCCTCCGCCGCAAAAGCGCCCCCGAGCTTTGCTCCCTTCCCCGCCTCGTTAGAGGCCAACTCAAGTCGAGGGATAAACGATGAGAAAGTATCTGGTTGCAGCAGTTCTGATTGCGGCGTTCGCCTCCCCTGCTCTCGCCGAGGAGTTTTATATCGGCTACGACGGCAAGCGATGCGAGATGTTCAGCCACAAGCCCGGGGACAAGATGAACCTGATCGGCACCTTCAATTCGAAGCACGACGCCGAGAAGGCCATGAAAGAGATGAAGCAGTGCAATAAGGGCTGAGCCCTGCCGCACTTCAGGCTTTGAGGGGATCATTGCGAAGGGCGGCATGCCGCAAAACTGCCGCTGAGCTTTGATCCCCTGTTGCCGCGCCCCTCAAGAGGACGCGGGAGACCTAGTGTGAGACGTTTTCTTTTTGCCGCCGTCCTGGCCCTGCTCGCCATGTCGCAGGCGCGCGCGGATCTGCGCATCCTGTCGAGCCCAGGCGGCTATGTCGGCGACTATCTTCAGGCCTTCTCGCGCGTGCGGCAGTCCGGCGAGCGGGTGATCATCGACGGACCTTGCCTCTCGGCCTGCACGCTCGTGCTGAGCACCATCCCGAGCAATCGCATCTGCGTCACGCGCAGAGCCGTGCTCGGCTTCCATGCGCCGCTATTGGTCGACCGCGTGACAGGCCGCTCGTCACGCGCGCCCGAGGCAACGCGCATCGTGATCGATTCCTATCCGGCGAAAGTGCGCGCCTGGATCAAGAAGCGCGGAGGGCTTTCGCAGAAGCTGATCCTGCTCCGCGGCCGCGAGCTTGCAGCTCTATACCGGCACTGCTAAGGCCGATCTTTCACACCCCCCTATTCGGGGATCACCTGCATCGTTGCCGTGCCCGGCACCGTCGTCATTCCCGGAGCTGAAGCCGGAGCGGCAGCCGGAGGCGGAGCCGGCTTTGCCGCCTGAACAGGTGCGGGCTGCGGAGGCGAAGCCGGTTGCGCCTTCACCTGAGCCGGGACCGGCGCGGGTGCGGGTGCGGGTGGCGGCACGGCCTTGGCTTGAGCCGGAACCGGTGCTGGTGCCGTTTGCGGCGGAGGCACGGCCTTAGCCTGTGCTGGCAGCGGAGCTGGTGCCGGAGGCGGAGTCGCCTTGGCTTGCCCCGGGGCTGGAGCCGGAGGCGGAGTTGCCTTGGCTTGCGCCGGGGCCGGCTTGGGTTTCGGCTTCGCCGGCGCTGGTTCTCCTGTCGCCGCAGCCTTCGCCGTGGCTTCAGGCTTCTTCGGTTTCAAATTTGCCGGCGCACCAGCCGGAGCCGGACTCGGAGCTGCCGTCGCACCCTGCTGTCCGGTCTGAGACCCCGGAGGCGGAGGACCCCCTGGCGGCAAGGGTGGCAACACGGACTGAGACTCCGTCGGCGGCGCACCATAACCAAAGCCACCCTGATAAT
>DASUZQ010000149.1:0-3896 GCA_036376815.1 Methyloceanibacter sp.
CGTGGCGAAGCTGTAGCCCGTGGTCCTTCTGGAACTGATCGTGGATGCGGCGGAGATTGCCGCGCGCATCCGCGGTCAAGAATGCGCCTGGCTCGACCCGCTCCTCGCGGTTGCGGAAGAGCGTGCACCAGAGCCGCGCCACCCGCTTGTCCCACGGGAGCTGCATGAAGGTCTCTGGCTCAGGGATGCCGATCAGCTCCGCCGCCTCCGGACCATAGCCGAGATAGTCGCCGCGCCGGTTGACGAAGAGGTTCATGGTGGCGCCGTAGACGAGCTGGAATCCCTTCTTCGCCACTGACTCCCAATGGTCGGCCGGAATGCCCTTGCCCATGATGCGGCCGGTGACCGACACGAATTGCAGATAGAGATATTCGATGCCGAGCTCGTCGATCTTCTTGCGAACCTCGGCGACGAGCTCCTTGCGGCCCGGCGCATCGACGAAACTCTCAATGTCAGTGGGTGACCCGACGCGGTGTTCCATGACCCTACTCCAGCTCCCGACTTGAAACGCTAGATCTCCGATACGGCCTCAGCTCCAAGGAAATGGACTGTGCGAGGTCGGATGCAATTCGCCCTTCTCGAAACGTGCGAAACGGAACGGCTCCAGCAGCGCGCTCTTCTCGCCCATGATTTCCTGCGCCACGAGCTTGCCCACGCCGAGCATCTTGTAACCGTGATTGGAGTCGGCGATCACGTAGACATTCTCGCGGAACACGTCGAACACCGGAAAACTGTCCGGCGTGAAGCAACCGAGCCCGCCAGACCTCTCCTTGTATTTGTAAAGTGAGATCTTGCCTTCAAAGCGCTTCTGGCAATGCGCCAGCATCGAGCACCAGGTATGAATGAAGTTGTCGCCGACGATGAAATCAGGCGAATCCGGACCGTACGGATCGACCGCGACGGTGTCGGGATCCTGGTCCACCTTGTAAGGTGAAGAGCCGCCCTGAACGCCGCCGAAATTGAAGTCCGGCTTGTAGTAGAGACCCCACAGTTTATCGGTGATTAGCGAGCCGTCTACGTCGGAATAGAGTGGCGCGTCGGTGTCGACATGGATGACCGGCGGCATCCGTCCGTCATTGGTCTTGTGCATTTCCGGATCGACGCCGAGGGTACCCTCCTCGAGGCACCAATAGACCCACATACCCACGTCGTCATGGACCTTGCCGTCGCGGCCCTTGATCGAAATTCGCTTCGGCAGCTCGAGCATGTTCCAGATCCGCGAGACCCAGGGGCCCGCGCCGGCAATGACGTAGTCGCAGGCGATGCGGCCTCGGTTCGTATTGAGCGCCGTCACCGCGCCGGAGTTCGATCCGAACTCGAAGCCGGTGACCTCGATGCCGGTCATGATGCGCACGCCCTCGGCCTCTGCCTTGTCTGCCAAGCCATAGATCGACTTGGTGTTGTTGGCGTAGCCGCCCTTTTTCTCGTGCAGAACCGAGGTGATGCCTTTCGCCTGCCAATCGTCGAACAGGCCCGTCATATATTTCTGACAGTCTGCGGCACCCTCGATAAACACAGACTCGTAGCCGATCGCCTTCTGCTGCTCATAGATCGAGGCGACATCCTCATGCATGCATTCGGGGCTGATCTGCATGTAGCCCACAGGATGATAGGCATAGGTCTTGGGATCGCTCTCCCAGACTTCGACCGATTGAGCCATGAGCTCGCGCATGGCCGGCTGGAAGTAGTTGTTGCGGACGACGCCGCAGGCGATGCCCGAGGCACCGGCGGCGATCGCGGTCTTATCCACAACAAGGATGTCCTTGCCGGAGCCTCGGCCGGTCTTTTTCAACATCTGGGCGAGGTGGAAGGCGGTGCTCAGCCCGTGAATTCCGGCGCCGATGATGGCATATTTGACCGACTGAGGGACTTTACCGTTGCTTGCTTCACCCATGCGCCTGACCCGCCGACCTCCCCGGAAGACGTATTTTTTGCTGCGAAATTTCCCGGGGGCATTTGCGCATGGTCCCAAACCAATGTAAACCAATTTGTTGATCGGGCCCAAAGTGGGCCTATCCAAAGAGGTGAACCGCATTGACCGAACAACGCATCAAGACGGTAGGCGAAACCCTGGCGACGGATATGGAGAGACGCGACCACGGCGTCGGCACCATCTCGGCCTATCTCCGGCGCGCCATCGAAACCGGAGCCTATAGCGAAGGCGACCGGTTGCCGCCGGAGCGCCAACTCGCCCTCACCTTCGACGCGGCGCGGAGCACGGTGCGACGCGCGCTTGATCAGCTCGCCAAAGCCGGGCTCGTGTCGCGCCGGCTCGGCAGCGGCACCTATGTCGGCTCGGGCGGAGGCCAGCACGGCGCCGATCTCGCCGATCAGATCAGTCCGTTGCAGCTCGTCGAGGCACGGCTCGCGGTTGAGCCCTTCACCACCCGCCTTGCCGTGCTGCACGCCACGCGCCGCAATCTCGACGACATGGAGACGGTGCTGGCCCGCGCCGAGGCGTCGATCGACGACAAGGATTCCTTCTCGCGTTGGGACGGAGAATTCCATCTGATGATCGCGCAAGCCTCGAGCAATCCGCTGCTGCTCAGCGTCTATCGCCAGATCAACCAGGTGCGCCTGCATGCGCAGTGGGACGCCATGAAGGAGAAGATTCTGACCGCCGACGTGATCGCCGACTATAACCGGCAGCATCGCGGCATCTTCAATGCGCTGAACGAGCGCGACGCCATTGCCGCTCAGTCTCTGATCACCGAGCATCTGGAAAAGGCGCGCGACGATCTCTTGCGAGCGAACAGCCCTTAAGCATCGCTGATGAGCTCAGTTCTGCTTGGGCTCGTCGCCGCCCTCTCCTGGGGCGTGAACGACTTCCTCGCCCGCTTGCCCAGTCGCGCTGTCGGTCCGCTCCACACCGTTCTCGTCGTCACCTTCGCCGGCCTGCTTATTCTCACTGCCTGGCTGCTGCTTGGCGGCCACTCGATTCGAATCTCCTGGCCCCAGCTCTGGCTCCCGGCGGCAAGCGGCATCTTTTTCACGCTTTCGACACTCTCGCTCTTTGCCGCGCTCGCTCTTGGCCCCCTGTCCCTCGTCGCTCCCCTCGCCGGCTCATATCCCGCGCTCGCCATGATCTTCGCCGTGGCGCAAGGCGCGCGGCCAAGCCTGCTGCAGTGGCTCGCGGTCGCCGCCGTGTTGGCAGGGGTCGTGCTCGTCTCGCGCAGCGGGGAGGCCTACGAGCGATCCGGATTCATTCCATCGGGCAAGCTCAAGGCCATCATCGCGCTTGCCTTGTGCGCAAGCTTCGGCTCCGCCGTTTCGCAGACCAGCGGGCAGGCTGCGGCCGTGGAGCTCGGCGAGATCACCGCCATCTGGCTTGCGAGAATTTTCGGGCTGATCACCATCGGCGCGATCTATCTTATGCGGCGCTCGCGAGACGAGCTGCCGCCCCGTTGGCTCCCGCTTCTTGGGCTGATGGGCGGACTCGATGTTGCCGGACTTGCCGCGATCCTCGCCGCCGGAAACCTGCCTGACCCAGCTTTTGCAGTGGTGGCTTCCTCGGCCTTCAGCGCGGTCACCGTGATCCTGGCGCGAGCGATCCTCAAGGAGCCGATATCGTCGGTACAGCTCCCCGGGATGATCCTTATCTTTGGTGGCGTTGCCGGATTGGCCGGTCTCTAGTCCGAGGCGGCGGAGCGGGCGAACCTGCTTACAGCGCCACGCGGCGATCGGTGGGCGCGCTGCTCCGATTCTCGACGCCTTGCATGGCGAGGCTGATGGTCTCCAGCTGGCTGATGCACGAGGCCGCGAACTTCATGTAGCTCTCGCCGATGGTCATGAGTTGGCGGCGGAGATCGTCGTTGGTTGCCCTGAGGCTCACGAGCTCACGCTCCTGCAGCTCGACGCGGCTGCGCAAATGATCCCGCTCATGGGTGAGACAATGG
>DASUZQ010000150.1:0-3547 GCA_036376815.1 Methyloceanibacter sp.
CCATCGAGCACCTCGATGATCATGTTGCCGACGGTCTGGAACTCGGTGATGCCGAAGCCGCGCGTGGTGCCTGCCGGCGAGCCCAAGCGAATGCCCGAGGTGATCATGGGCTTCTCGGGATCGAACGGCACACCATTCTTATTGCAAGTGATGTTGGCGCGGCCGAGCGCGATCTCGGCAGCCTTGCCGGTGAGCTTCTTCGGCCTCAAATCGACAAGCATCAGATGGGTGTCGGTGCCGCCCGAGACGAGCGCCGCGCCACCCTTGACGAGCGTCTCGCCAAGCGCCTTGGCATTGTCGATCACCGACTGGATGTAGAGCTTGTACGCGGGCGACAGCGCCTCTTTGAAGGCGACCGCCTTGGCGGCGATGATGTGCATCAAGGGGCCGCCCTGAAGCCCTGGGAACACCGCGGAGTTAATCTTCTTGCCGATCTCCTCGTCGTTCGACAGCACCATGCCGGCGCGGGGACCGCGCAGCGTCTTGTGCGTCGTGGTGGTGACGATATGGGCATGCGGCAGAGGGCTCGGATGGAGCCCGGCGGCGACCAGCCCAGCGAAATGCGCCATGTCGACCATGAGGTAGGCGCCGACGGAATCGGCGATGGCGCGGAAGCGCGGGAAGTCGATGATGCGTGGGTAAGCCGAGCCGCCGGCGATGATCAGAGCTGGCTTGTGCTCCTTGGCCAGACGCTCGACCTCGTCATAGTCGATGCGGTTGTCGTCTTTGCGCACGCCATACTGAACGGCGTTGAACCACTTGCCTGAGAGATTGGGCGGTGCGCCATGGGTGAGATGGCCGCCATGCGCGAGCGACATGCCGAGCACGGTGTCGCCGGGCTTGATCAGCGCCAGCATCACCGACTGGTTGGCTTGCGAGCCCGAATGAGGCTGCACATTGGCGAAGGCGCAGTTGAACAGACGCTTGGCCCGGTCGATGGCGAGCTGCTCGACCACATCGACGTACTGGCAGCCGCCGTAATAGCGCTTACCGGGATAGCCTTCGGCGTATTTGTTGGTGAGCAGCGTGCCGGCGGCGTCGAGCACGGCCTGCGAGACGATGTTCTCAGAGGCGATCAGCTCGATCTCGTTCTGCTGGCGGTGCAGCTCGTTCTGCACCGCGCCCCAAACTTCCGGATCAGCATCCTGCAAATGCCTGGTGAAAAACCCTGAATCGCGCGCCTCAGCACGCCTTGCGTCACTTGCCGCCATCGCCGTCACTCCTCGGAACTTAAAGCGCTTCCCACCCTGAAGGTGAATTTCCCGCGGAAGCGCTCCACTTGTGCGAGGCTCCACGGCATTTGGTTGCCCTTACCACATGTCGGGAGGCGGCGCTAGCAACACCCAAGCCAATGGGGTCGAAAGCACGCCTCTCGGCCTCCACCGAGGCCGGCCGAGCAAGAATTGCGACCGGCCCTATTGGGCCGATGCGGTCTCGGCGGCGCCGTCGTGATTGTAAATGTCGGGACGGAAGTTCACCACGCCGTCAGGTGTTGCCCAGGCGCTCACATAGACGAAGTAGACCGGAATCGGCTTGGTGAGCCTGACGTCGGCCTGCTCGCTCGTCTGCTTCATGGCCATCACCCGATCCAGGCTCCAGCCGGGCGTGTCGCGCAGAATCCATGCGACCAGGGTCTCGATCTTGTCGACCCGCACGCAGCCTGAGCTCTCGAACCGCACGTTGCGGCCGAAGAGGCTCTTGAGCGGGGTGTCGTGCATATAGACAGAGTCCTTGTTCGGGAAGTTGATCTTCACGAAGCCAAGGGAATTCTCCTGCCAGGGAAGCTGGCGGTAGTTGTAGCCGTAGACCGCGTCTCCGGACCAGTTGATGGAGCGCGAGTCGAGCGGTGCGCCCGACGCGTCGAATGCCTCCATGTGGTAGGCGGCGAGCATGTCCTGGCCGCGCTCGGCGAACTGGCGAGCCTTGGGGACGAGGTCCTTGTAGACGATGCTGCGCGGCACGTACCAATAGGGATTGAAGTTGATCTCCATGATCTTGCTCGAGAGCTCGGGCGTCTGCCGCTCGAACTTGCCGACCACGGCGGCATGGCGCTGGGCCACCTGCCCGTTCTCGACCGCTTCAACCTGCGCGGCAGGAATGTTGACGGTGACGTAGCGGCCCGCGGCCGCCGGCGCCAAGGTTTGCAGCCGCTTCAGATTGGACTGGAGCTGAAACAGCCGTACGCTTGCCGGCACGTTCATCACGTCGACGGTGGCCCGGTCGATGACGCCGGTCGGCGGCAGGGCATGGCGCGACTGGAATTTGCGCACGGCTTGGGTCAGAGCCTCATCGTATTCATTGGGGATGCTCTGCCCGGCGAGATCGCCGCTGATCTCAAGCCGCCGATGCAAGATCTCAACCGGCTCCCCGTGGGAGCCAGGCTTCATGGCGTAGGCCGGAACCGTTGGCCAGCCGCCTTGCGCCACGATGCCCTGGTAGCGTTGGATCGCGGCCTTGGTCGCCTCGATGTTGCGCGTCGAGAGCGTCGGCGTGCCAAGCGCAGGATTGGTGATCCATTGCCTTGTGGCTTCCGTGCCCTCCTCGGGCGGAAGCTCGTCGCCATGGAAAGCGCCTGACTGCGGGGCTCGAGGCGCAGGCTGGAATATCCCGCCGCCGCCGCCGCGGTTGCCGAAAAGGCCGCCGCCATTGGGCGCGGACTGCTGATAGCCGTCGCTGTTGTTCTGGTTGCGGCCGCCAAGCCAGGAAAAGATGCCGGCGTCGGCTGTGTGGCTGGTGGCGATGAGGAGTCCGGGCGCCAGGGCGAGCGTCGCGCAAAGCGCGGCTGTCCTTGCGAAGCCTGTCCATGTTGCCATGTGCCGCTCCCGTCTTTCGCGGCGTCGCGCCAATTCTAGGCTGTCGGCGCTTTGCCTTTGCTACTCTATCCCGTGCAAGAGCAAGCAAAGCCCCACCCGTCGCATCTATTGGCAAGTCCCCCGGAAGTTTCTTCGAGCGACCGAGAGAGTGGCCGTAAGGACAAAAGGGTAAGGACGATGGTTCCCCTCCGCAGCCGAGCCCACAACTGCACTCTAAACATGAGGCAGGGTGGACCGACGATCAAGGGGTAAACGCCGAATCGGGCGTTTTTGGGCTTGGCGCCGCGAGAAAAACCTGCCCCGGCGAGGATTTCACCGGGGCTGGTCGCGGATTTCGCTTGCTAGAGCTGGTAGCGGATCTGATCGGTCCAGAACCGCTCGAGCCTGATCAGCGATTTGTTGAGCGTTTCCAGGTCGCTGCTCTCGATGCCGCCGACCTGCTGGAGGGACTTGAGCTGACGCTGGTAAAGCGCGCTCACCACGTCGCAGACCTCGCGGCCCTTCTCGGTGAGGCGCACGCGCACCGACCGGCGGTCGGTATTGGACCGCTGGTGGTTGATATAACCGGACTCAACCAACTTCTTCAGGTTGTAAGAGACGTTCGAGCCGAGATAGTAGCCGCGGCCGGTCAGCTCTCCCGCCGTCAACTCGGCGTCGCCGATATTGTACAACAGTAGCGCCTGCACGCTGTTCACGTCAGAACGGCCCAAGCGTTCGAACTCGTCCTTGATGAC
>DASUZQ010000151.1:0-2853 GCA_036376815.1 Methyloceanibacter sp.
CGCCGAGATCAGCTCGCTTCCGTCCGGCGTGAACACGATGCTGCGGATCAAGGCCATGTGGCCCTTGGTGTCGAGCTCCAAATACGGGCCGTCGGCCGCGTTTGCCATGGCGGTGAACAGCAAGAGAAGGAGCGCGGCCAAGACGGGCATGCGCCATCGCTCGCGTCTGCCTTGGCGTTTCAGGGCTTGCGGGGGCAATGGCTTTGCGAACCTCCGCTTCAGTAGATCGCTCCTGCGCGCTGAACGCAAAATGAATGGCGCCCTCAGGTTCGGTTCAGACGCGCTGCCCTAAGAAACTGTCCATCAATTTGAGCGAGATTGAAGCCAAGACCCTGAAGGAGGTCGGACCATGACATGCTTTCTGCGCAATGCTTTCCTGGCGCTCGTCGCCTTTGCCACGCTCGCCATTATCGTGATGATGGCAATGACGGCCAAAGCAGCCGAGTCAAAAGACGCGAAGCCCACCGCCGAAACCGCCGCACCCGCCGACACCGCGCGCCAGATCGTGGTCGAGGAAAAGGCTAAGCCCAGCGACAGCGCACCGGCCAAGGTCGAAGCCACTGCAGAGCCGGCAAAGACCGCAGAGGCCCCCGCCGTTGCCGACGGACCAGCCGAGAGCGCCGCGCCGGCCCCAGAAGCCCCTGTCGCCGAAGCGGCTCCGGCTCCCAAGCCGCAGATTGTGCTCCTGCCGAAGCCCAAGCCTTATATCGCCTATGTGCATCGCTATAGCGGCTACGGCTATCACGGCGGCTACGGGTATGGCGGTGGCTACGGCTATCGCGGCGGCTACGATCACTGCGACTAGCCATCCAACTTATCAAAGTGACTGCGTCATGCCCGGCGTTTTGCCGGGCATTTACGTTTTTGAAGGCGTGGACGGGCGGGACAAGCCCGGCCGTGACAGCTAATTGTCAGCGGGTTCGAGCTCGCGCGAAGTCTTCGACTCGCGCTTGAGCCCAAGAGGCTCGGCGCGGATCAGCCCCCGCACCGAATTGCCGAGATAGATGCGGTCGGCGACGGTGAGATCGGCAAGGGTCAGAATCGCCTCGCTCGCGGCCGCGCGCGGCAGATCGATCAGCTCCTCGCGCAAGGTGCCGGGGAGCAGCCCGCAGGTCAGCGCCGGGGTGAACAGGCGCCCATCGAGCTCGATGAAGAGGTTGGTGCGAGTGCCCTCGGTCAGCTCGCCCTTCTTGTTGAGGAACACCACCTCATCGCACCCGGTCAGAGCCTTCTGCCGCTCCATCTCGCGGTCATAGAACTGGCGGCGCGTGGTCTTGTGGAAGAACAGCGCATCCTTCTCGTCCACGCGTTGATCGGAGATGGCGAACCGCCACACCGTGTCCTTGGAGGGAAGCTCGATCCTGGTCGAGGTGACGGTGATGGCGCCGTCCTCGGCGAGCAAGAGCCGCACCATATGCACGTCGCCGTCGAGTTTCTCGACCTCGGCCGACAGCGCAGCGAGCACCTTGCCGCGCTCGAAGGGATAGCCGAAATGGGTGGCGGAGGACTGGAGACGCACGAGATGCCGCTCAAGCAGATGGAAGCCGATGCCCCGCTGCCAGCGGATGGTCTCGATCAGCTCGAATGGCGCATCGGCCTTGGTGAGGAACTGCGCCTTCAACAGGCATTCCTCGAACTCGGCGTCGACCTTTGAATCGGACACGACGCCGGAGCCGATGCCCATTTCGCCGACGCCGCCGGCATCGATGAACAGGGTGCGGATCGCGACGTTGAACTGGCTGTCGCCGTTCGGCGCGATATGGCCGATGGCGCCGGTGTACACGCCGCGCGGATAGGCTTCGAGCTCGCGGATGATTTCCATGGCGCGGACCTTCGGCGCTCCGGTCACCGAGCCGCACGGGAACAGCGCCTTGAGCATGTCCTTGAGCCCCATGTCGGCGCGAAGCTCGGCGGTGATGCCGGAGGTCATCTGATGCACGGTGCGGTAGGTTTCCACGGTGAAAAGGTCGGTGACCTCGACCGAGCCGATCTTGGCGATGCGGCCGAGATCGTTGCGCAAGAGATCGACGATCATCAAATTTTCGGCGCGCTGCTTCTCATCGACGGTGAGCCAGGTCTTGAGGCGGGCGTCCTCGCGCGGAGTACGACCGCGCGGCGCCGTGCCCTTCATCGGGCGGCTCGTCACGTGCTTGCCTTCGCGGCGGAAGAACAGCTCCGGCGAGAGCGACAGCACGTGAAAATCGCCCGCGCCGATCAGCGCGCCATATTCCACCCGCTGCTTGCGGCGGAGCGCGGCGTAGAGCGCAACAGCGTCGCCGGTAAAGGCGAAGCGATATTTCAGCGTGAGGTTGATCTGATAGACGTCGCCGGCGGCGATGTAGTCCTGAACCTCGGCAAAGGCGCTCCTGTATTGCTCGCGCGTCCAGGAAAGCTGCAAGTCGGAGATGGTCGAGCGCTCAAGCGCGCCATTGGCATCAAGCCAGCGACGCGTCTCGGCATCGTTGAAGCGGACAGGCTCGCGGAAAAGTCCGATCCAGAACAGCGGCTGCTGCCGGTCCTCTGGCAGCAGCGCGGCGAGCTTCGGCTCGAGACAGTAGCCAAGCTCGTAGGCGAAGAAGCCAGCGGCGTGGAGGCCACGCGCGAGCCCCTCGCTGATGGCGTCGAGCCCTGCTTCCACCTCGCTTGGGCGAGAGACGGCGACGACCCGTTCGGGCCTCTCAAACAACAACGTCCCTCCGGCCGCGCCAGGAGCGGTCGCGGTCAGGCTGTCATCGAGGAGAATGAAAGGGGTGGCGGTCATTCAATCGGCCGGTCGCATCCGCTTAAGCTCGCAAGCATAGCCCATATGGGAGTGCCGCAGGTCAACATCGAGGGATTTGGCCTTTAGGCCAG
>DASUZQ010000152.1:0-3094 GCA_036376815.1 Methyloceanibacter sp.
TCAGCCATTTGATCGGCGCTGAGACCATAGGAAAAGTGCGTCACATACCGGCCTTCGGGGTCCATGAGGTAGACGAGAGCCGAGTGATCGACGCTGTAGTCGCCGGCCGACTCCTTATTCTCAACCTTGGAATAAGCCACGCGATATGCCTTCGCGGCCGCGGCGATCGCCTCCGGCGACCCCGTCAGCCCCACGAAATTGGGCCCGAAACTCTTCACGTAATTTGCCATGGCTTCGGGCGTATCCCGCTCGGGATCGAGGGTGATGAAGATGGGAACCACATTCTTGGCCTTGTCGCCGAGCTGCTCCAGAGCCTGGGCGATCACTTGCAGCTCGGCCGGGCAGATATCCGGGCAATGGGTGAAGCCGAAGAAGATCAGCATGTATCGCCCGCGGAAGTCGCGGTCGGTGACAGGCTTGCCGTCGCCGCCGGCCAGCGAGAACGGCCCGCCGATCAGTGCCGCGCCTGACGATTGGACAGGCTGTCCTCCTTGCGGCGTGGCGAGAAGCAGGACGCCGGCGCCGGCAATGGCGCCGATGAGGAAGCCTGCGATGACGAAGGCGATGGGGGGGGCTCGCATCTACTCACCAAGCTGCAGCAGCGTGCCGTTGACCCGGGCACTTTGCAGGAACCAGCGGAAGGCGAGATAGCCGACGGTCAAGTAAATGGCATTGAGCCCAAGCGCCCACCACAGCTCGTTCGCATCGAACACGCCGTGGAGCAGAATCGATCGCATGCCCTCGAACACATGGGTCGGCGGCAGCGCGAGCGCGATCGGCTTCAGCCATTCCGGCAACACCGATACCGGGTAATAGACGCAAGAGAGCGGCAAGAGGATGAAAGCGAGTGACCAGGCAAGCTCCTCAGCGCCGAGCCCGTAGCGCAGGATCACGCCGGCGGAGAGCAGCCCGAGCGACCAGCTCGTGAGTACGAGCACCGCGAAGAAGGCGACAAGCGCCGCCCCAAGATCGAGCAGGTTGAAGCCGAAGATGAAATAAGCTGCGACGGCGACCGGGATCATGCTGACGGCGAGCCTGGTCACGCTCCATACGCTCAAGGCCGCGACGAGCTCGAAAGGATGAAGCGGGCTTGTCAGCAGGTTCCCGAGATTGCGCGACCACATCTCCTCGATGAAGGTGGTGGAGAAGCCGATCTTGGAGCGAAACAGAATATCCCAGAGCAGCACGCCGCCGATCAGCACGCCTGCGGCCTGCGCGAGCGGGCTCGTGGTGCCGGCCAGATATTTCTGCAAGAAACCCCAAGTGAGCATTTGCAGGAAGGGCCAATAGATTAGCTCGACCAGCCTGATGCCTGAGCTGCGCAAGAGATACATATAGCGGCGGACGAGCGCGCCGATGCGGCGAAGCGAAGCGCCAAGCCCGAACGGCGGAAGCAGCACAGGCAGCGCGCCTGAGGTTTTGGAAACGCCGCTCATGACGCCTCCCTCGCTCCCGGCACCTCGTTCCTCTCGCGGCGCGCGCGGCCGCGCACCACGTCGAGGAACACTTCTTCGAGAGTCTCGCGACCATAGGTCTTGATCAGGGCGCGGGGGGACTCGTCCTCGAGGATGCGGCCGGCATCGAGCAGGATGACCCGGTCGGCGAGGCGCTCGACCTCGGCCATGTTATGCGAGGCGAATAGGATCGTGGCACGGCGCGTTTGCGCATACTCTTTCAGCTTCTGCCTTACCCAATCGGCGGTGTCAGGGTCGAGCGACGCCGTCGGCTCGTCGAGCAGCAACAGCTCGGGCGCATTGAGTAGGGCCTTGGCGAGCCCGACCCGCGTCTTCTGTCCGGCCGAGAGCTTGCCGGTGGCGCGGTCGAGCAGCGCCGTTAGCTGCAGATCCTCGGCGAGGAAGGCGATGCGCTCCTCGGCGTTGGCCACGCCGTAAAGGCCGGCATAGACGGTCAGGTTCTGCCGCACTGTGAGCCGCATCGGCAGGTCGACATAGGGGCTCTGGAAGTTGAGCCTCTGGGCGGCCTGGTAGCGGCTGCGCGCCATGTCGGCGCCGAACACCCTCACCTCGCCCGAGGTCGGCACCACGAGCCCGAGCAGCATGGCGATGGTCGTGGTCTTTCCGGCGCCGTTGCCGCCGAGCAGCGCCACGGTGGTGCGAGGCTTTAACGAAAACGTGATGTGGTTTACGGCGGTGATCGTGCCGTAAACCTTCGTGAGGTCCCTGACCGCGACGGGAACGGTCTCGGCCAAATCCTGCGAAGTGGTTACTCTTTCATCCATGGCTCAAGCGCCTGCTGCCGCGCTTTGTCCGAATTATGGCCGGGAGGCCCATGTTAGACTTCAGCTATGAGCACCACGGACATTAGTCAAACGGCAGCACGCGCCAGGGCCCGCGGCGACCTGCTCCGCCGCGGCGAAAGCCGCCTGCGCTTGCAGACCATCGTCAGGTTGCGCTGGCTCGCCGTGCTCGGCCAAAGCGCCACGGTGGTCGTCGTCTATTGGCTCATGGGCATCGATCTGCCGATCGGCGCCTGCCTTGCCGTGATCTCGCTGTCGGCCTGGCTCAACGTTGCGCTTCGCCTGCGCTATCCGGCGAGCCAGCGCCTGCCAAACCACTATGCCTTCCTGATGCTCGGCTACGACATCCTCCAGCTCGGCGCGCTCCTCTATTTGACCGGAGGGCTCGAGAATCCCTTCGCCTTTCTGCTCATCGCTCCGGTCACGGTGTCTGCCTCCACCCTGCCGCCGAGAGTGACGGTGGCGCTTGGCGGCCTTGCCATTCTGGTGGCGACGTTGCTCACCGAGTTTCATCTGCCGCTGCCTTGGTTCCACCATTCACGCTTCCTGCTGCCGCTGCCTTACGTCATGGGTGTGTGGGCCGCGGTGGTGTTGGGCATTCTGTTCATCGGCCTCTATTCCTGGCGCACGGCCGAGGAGGCGCGGCGTATGGCCGAAGCGCTCGCAGCAGCCGAGCTCGTGCTCGCCCGCGAGCAGAAATTGTCGGCGCTCGACGGCCTCGCCGCCGCCGCGGCACACGGCCTCGGCACACCTTTGGCGACCATCGCCGTGGTGGCCAAGGAGCTGCTCCGCGACGCCAAGCACAACGACCCACACTACGAGGATCTCGTGCTGTTG
>DASUZQ010000153.1:0-5151 GCA_036376815.1 Methyloceanibacter sp.
AGATCCTCGGCGCCGACCACATCGGCACCGGCCTTCTTGGCTTCCTCGGCCTTGGCGCCCTTGGCGAACACGCCGACGCGCAGCTTGCGGCCCGAGCCGTTCGGCAACAGGCAGACGCCGCGCACCATCTGATCGGCGTGGCGCGGATCGACGCCGAGGTTGAGCGCGACCTCGATGGTCTCGTCGAACTTCGCCTTGGCCGCGTCCTTGACGAGCTTCACCGCCTCTTCGAGCGTGTAGAGCTTGTCGCGATTGACGGTCGCCTTTGCCGCGGCGAACCTCTTGCCGGGTTTGCTCATGACTACTCTTGAACCTCCAGCCCCATGGAGCGGGCCGAGCCCGCGATAATCTTCATTGCCTGCTCGACCGAGTTCGCATTGAGGTCCTTCATCTTGACCTCGGCGATCTGGCGAAGCTGCTCCTGCGTCACGCTGCCGGCGCCGGTGCGGCCCGGCTCTTTCGATCCCTTGCCGATCTTGGCCGCCTTCTTCAGCAGGAAGGACGCCGGCGGCGTCTTCATCTCGAAGCTGAAGGAGCGGTCGGCATAGACGGTGATCACCGTCGGGATCGGCGAGCCTGGCTCGATCCCTTGCGTCGCCGCGTTGAACTGCTTGCAGAACTCGGGAATGTTGACGCCGCGCTGGCCGAGCGCAGGGCCGATCGGCGGCGAAGGATTGGCCTGCCCCGCCGGCACTTGCAGCTTGATGTAACCGTCGATCTTCTTCGCCATCGCCTACTCTTCCCGCGCCTAAAGCTTCTCTACCTGTCCATATTCGAGCTCGACCGGAGTGGCCCGGCCGAAAATCGACACCGCCACCTTGAGCCGCGCCCTCTCCTCGTCGACTTCCTCGACGAGACCATTGAACGAGGCGAACGGCCCGTCGGCCACCCGCACCTGCTCGCCGATCTCGAAGGTGACGGACGGCTTCGGCCGCTCGACGCCTTCCTGCACTTGCTGCAGGATGCGTCCTGCCTCCTCCTCGCTGATCGCGATCGGCTTGTTCTCGGTGCCGAGAAATCCGGTGACCTTCGGCGTCGACTTGATCAGATGGTAGGTGTGATCGTTGAGCTCCATCTTCACCAGCACGTAGCCGGGAAAGAATTTCCGCTCCGACGCGACCTTGCGGCCGCGGCGCATCTCCACGACCTCCTCCATCGGCACGAGCACCTCATCGATCTGATCGGCGAGGCCTGCCGCCGTGGCACGCTCCTTGATCGACTCGGCGACCTTCCGCTCGAAGTTCGAATAAGCGTGCACGATGTACCAGCGCATTGTCATTTGCTCGAAAGGGCCTCCTACCGGCCGATACCCAGCACGAAGCTCACGAGAAAACTCAAAACCTGATCTGCGGCGAGAAAGAAGAGCGCGGCCGCGATCACCATCACCAGCACCATGATGGTGGTGATCACCGTCTCTCTGCGCGTCGGCCAGGTGACCTTGGAAACCTCGGTCCGTACCTGCTGCAGAAACTCGAATGGATTTGTCCTCGCCATTTTATTCCTTGTGCGGAGCAACTCAATCAGTGCGCCGGCCTCACCTCCTGCGAAATGCTGGCAGGAGTGGAGGGACTCGAACCCCCAACCCCCGGTTTTGGAGACCGGTGCTCTAGCCAGTTGAGCTACACTCCTATCGGGTCTCAGAAATCAGAAGTCGGAACTCAGAGAGCGCTGCGCGCTCGATCTTTGACCCGATGTTTCGATTCTGACTTTCTTATCTCCAACTTCTGCCTTCTGATCTCTGACTTCCGAGCTGGAGCGGGTGAAGGGAATCGAACCCTCGTCCTCAGCTTGGAAGGCTGCTGCTCTACCATTGAGCTACACCCGCATCCGTCTTCCAAAGGGTTGCGTGGTGGAGGGGGTAGGATTCGAACCTACGTAGGCATAGCCAACGGGTTTACAGCCCGTCCCCTTTAGCCACTCGGGCACCCCTCCTCTGGAAGATGGATTGTCGATTGGTGAATTCTAACCAAGCCAAAACACCCCGCCGTCGGCCGGCAGGGTCCGCCAATTGGGGGTTTATGGTAAGCGCGCGAGGCGCTGTCAACTGCAAAACCCGCGTAAGACCCGCAAAAAGTGTTTAATGCCCAAGGCATTTGCGTCATCTAGCACATTCGATCGCAACCCCTTAGAGGTCATCGCCTCCTTGCCGCGTCCCAAAAACAAGCCGCAGCGCCGATTTCGCCCTCTCCACGGAAAGCCCGGAAATCCGCGGCGTTCGGCCGATTCCGACCGCGTTTTGCTCTATGGCATCCATGCCGTGGAGGCAGCACTGGCCAACCCGAACCGGACCATCTTCAGGCTGCTTGCGACCGAAAATGCCGCACGACGGCTCGAACCCGCGATAAAGGCCCGCGCCGCCAAGGTCGAGGATGCGCTGCCGAGGCAGCTTGACCGGCTGCTGGGGTCAGACGCCGTGCATCAGGGCGTGGTGCTCGAGACTGAGCTCCTGCCAACGATCGAGCTCGAAGACGTGCCGTCCGAAGGCATTTTACTCGTTCTCGATCAGGTGACCGACCCGCAGAATGTCGGCGCCGTGTTGCGCTCGGCCGCTGCCTTTGGGGGCGCGGGCGTGGTCATGCCCGAGCGGCACACGCCCCCTTTGACCGGCGCTCTCGCCAAGGCCGCAAGCGGGGCACTCGACATCGTGCCGGTGATCCTGGTGGGGAACCTGGCGCAAGCCCTCGCTCGCCTAGGAGAGGCAGGCTTTCTGCGGGTCGGCCTCGCCGAGGAAGGGGCAGAGCCGCTCGAGACCACGGCGTTGACCCTCCCGCTCGCGCTTGTTCTCGGTGCGGAGGGCAAAGGCCTGCGTCAACTCACCCGGGAGCATTGCGACCGGCTCTGCCGCATCTCGACCAAGGGGGCACTCGCGAGCCTCAACGTTTCCAACGCCGCGGCCATCGCGCTTCATTGGGCGAGCGCGACGGCGAAGGCTGCGGTCTGAAAGCGATGCGGGCGGCCTAAGCCGCTCGCAAAGTTGATGTGCTGGAATGGCAAAACGGGCTAGTAACCGCCGCCGCCACCGCCGTAATAGCGCTTCTTGTAATAGTATCCGCCGCCGCCATGATAGGGCGCACAGTCATAATATTGGTAATAACTGCAGCATCTCTTGTAGTAACCGCAGTTATAATAGGCAGCACATTCACGGTAAGCGCAGTAGGAACCGCCGTGCCTGTAGCCTACGAACTGCAGGCCGGCCTCCCCGGCAAGCCCCGGGGTCGGGGCCGCGCCGAACAGGAGCGCCATGCCGATCACGGCAATGGCTAGCGTCATTTTTCGCATTGTCACCTCCTTCAGGCGAACCTTCCTCGGTGCTTCAAGAGGCTCGTCGGGCGCGGCTATTTCATCTCGCCGCCACCGCCGCCACGATAGGACTGCGGCGGGTAGTGGAAGTATGGCATACAACGGGCATAGCCGTCATTTGCAGTTGTATAGGGGCGGTAGAACCACCAGTAGTTTCGCGGATAGCAATAATAGGAAATGCCGCGCGTCGAATGACCGTGAAAGACGACGCGCTCAAGCGGTCCAACGGGCACTCGCCCCATGCCTTCGCGGGCGGCGAGGCTTGCCGCGCTCGAAGCTTGAGGGTGAAGCAAAGCCACTAGCCCGAAGGCGGCCACGCCCCCCAGCGCATGCTTCCATGAGCTCATCGCCCGCCCATCTCCTGGATCCCCGCTTGCAAATCAGTCTAAACCAAGTCCGCCGGCAAGTCCCCGACAAAACCCCTGTCATCGGCATGTGCGCAACAGGACGTGGCTTGGCCGCCGCACTCCCTTGACAATGATGATTCTCTCGCCTCTCAACTCTTTCTTTGCATCGCCGCGCTAAAAGCCGTCAAGGAACCGAGTTATCCGAAGAGGCGTTGCCAACTCGTTTGCAGTAAGGAAGGAAATCCCCCCATGTCCCCGAGCCCCCAAAGCCCAGAAACGCAGGAATTGGCGGATCAGATCGACGCCATTCGGTCCGATATTCAGAGCCTGACCTCCACGGTTTCGCGCATCGCCAACAAGCAGATCAATCGCGCCCAAGACAAGGCGGTGGAGACCGCAAACCAGGCGGAAGAGGCAATCCGGCAGAATCCGCTTTCGGCGGTGGCCATCGCCGTAGGCCTCGGCTTCCTCTTCGGCGTGTTCACCAGGCGCTAGAGGCAAGCCTCCATGCTCCGCGCGGCAATGGCGCTGCTTTCCACCCTGCAGATTGGCGCTCGGATCAAGGAATCGTTCGAGCGCTCTCTCAAGCAGGCTGCCGTCATCGCCGTCGCGGTGGTGTTCCTCGCCGCCGCGGCGGTGTTCGGCCTGATCGCGGCCTATCACGCGCTCGTCTCGATCTATCAGTTCGATGCGGCCGAGGCGGCGGCGATCATGGCTGGCGTGCTGCTCGTGATCGGGCTTGTCGTGATCGCGATCGCGTTCTCCATGGGCCGCCCGCCAAAGCAGGCTCCCGCCCTCGCTCCGCTCGCCTCTGTTGGCGATCCCACAGCCATGCTCGATCAGGGCGTGGGCAAGGCCATGCAGCAGGTTGGCCCGGTGCCCCTCCTCGCCGTCGCCTTCATTGCCGGCGTGCTCTTCGGCCGCCGGTAGCGCTCAGCCCCAAAGGGAGCTAATGAAGGGCGCAAGACAGCGTCCTTAATATCTCTTTGTGAGTGGGCGCTCAGAAACGTGCCCGGCGCCGGCTTAGCTCAGGTGGTAGAGCGGCTGATTTGTAATCAGTAGGTCGGGGGTTCGAATCCTCCAGCCGGCACCAATGTCTCAAGTATTTGGCGCCTTAGCGCCAAGCCAACTCCCTCCTAAGGTAACGTGCAAGGTAACACTTGCTCGCTATGGAGGGCCAAATGCTTCAAGACAAACTTTCAGCCCACCGCGTCGGAGCGCAACGCGACGACGTGCGGTTTCACCGAGTGGCTTCGCCAGCTCACCCATGACGTGCGCGTGATCGAGTTGGCAGTCGCCGCCGCCTGCAAATATCCCGACGCGGAAGAGCAATCGTTATAGCCTGCCGAAAGCTCACACTCCGAAATTGACGCCCAGGCGCTGCCGCCTCGCTTCTCCAAAACGAGAAACTCGGCCCTTTCGGATGTGTCTATCTTGCCCGGTACCGGTGCGGAGCCGCTGTGGGTGCCGGACAGTAAAGCGCGTCAAAGGTGCCTGGCTCGGC
>DASUZQ010000154.1:0-2473 GCA_036376815.1 Methyloceanibacter sp.
CTGCGCCTCCACCAGCGGCGTGTAGACGTAGCCCGGGCAGATGGCGTTGCAGGTGATGCCCTGCTCCGCAACTTCGAGCGCCGTCACCTTGGTGAGGCCGAGCATACCGTGCTTCGCCGCCACGTAGGCAGACTTGTAGGCGGAGCCGACCAGCCCGTGGGCCGAGGCGATGTTGATGATGCGGCCCCATTTGTTGGCGATCATCGAGGGCAGCGAAAGCCGCGTGGTGTGGAAGGCCGAGCTCAGATTGATGGCGAGGATCGCTTCCCACTTGGCAGGCGGGAACTCCTGCAACGGCGCCACGTGTTGGATGCCGGCATTGTTGACCAGGACGTCGATCCGCCCGAATTGGCCGAGCGTCATCTCGATCATTTCGGCAATCGAGGTTGGATTCGACATATCGGCCCCAGAATAGGCGACACGCACGCCGTACTCCTTGGCGACGCCGTCCCGCACCGCTTCAATCTCTTCCGGCTTGCCGAAGCCGTTCAGCACGATGGCCGAGCCTGCGCCGGCAAGGGCCCGCGCGATGCCGAGCCCGATGCCGCTGGTCGATCCGGTTAAGAGCGAAACCTTATCCTTCAGCGACTGGGCCGCGGCCGGCTTGCGCTCCGTCATGGCGATATTCATGGCCTCGGACTCCTTGCCCTGTGGCCCCGGGGGGCGCGTTGAGAGTGCCTGGATCATGCGCGTAAGGGTACGCATCCGGGAAATGCCCTTTGGCTACGACATCGATAGGGGCCCGCTATCCAAGGATATGCCCAAAAATTAGGCATGACCGCCAAAGCATCTCGACGATAAAGTTCGATCAAGCGTAAAAGAAGCCACTTAACCAAGCGCGACCAGATCATTTCCGAGGCCAGGATCCCTTCCAGCATGACGCGAATCCCGTTCGCGTGCACAGGCATGCCCGCGTCTGCGCGAGCAGATGTGAACGATCGTCATGCCTGCGTGTACCGTCTTGCCGATAGTCTGCATCGATTGCCTCTGAGCTAGCCAAGCGGGGCGCGTTCCTCATGGAAATGCATCAGGTCCGCTACTTCCTCGCCGTGGCGCGCACGCTCAATTTCACGCGCGCCGCCGAGGAATGCCATGTGGCCCAACCCTCGCTCACCCGCGCCATCCGCCAGCTTGAAGGCGAGCTTGGCGGCGACCTGTTCCGCCGCGAGCGCCCGCAATCGCAACTGACTGACCTCGGCCAGCGCATGCTGCCGCTGCTCAAGCAATGCTACGACAGCGCCGTCAGCGCGCGATCGCTCGCCGCGGCCATCAAGAGTGGGGAGGTTGGCTCGCTCAGGCTTGCGCTGTCGCACACCATCGACCCGTCCCTCGTGATGCCGCACGTGGTCGAGCTCGGGAAACTGTTCAAAGGCCTCGAGCTCAAGCTCTATCGCGGCAACAGCGAGGAGGTGCTGAGCTTTCTCAAGCGCGGCGACGCCGAGCTTGGCCTCGGAGCCGGCTTCGGCGATGAGTGGGAGCGGCTGGACAGCTGGCCGCTATTCACCGAGGACTTTCAGATCGTGGTTCACGCCATGCACCGTCTCGCCAATACCGCCTCTATCGGGCTCGGCGATCTGAAGCAGGAGCGCTTCGTGTTCCGCACCTATTGCGAGTCGACGCCCATGGTGCTCGAATTCTTGCGGGCGCAGGACATCGACGTCGAACGCCGCCACGAAACCGGCGCCGAATCCGACCTCATCGCTCTGCTCGAGGCCGGTGTCGGCGTGGCGCTCCTGCCGCGCAGCACCAAGGCTCCTGACACTTTGCTTCGCCTCATGGTGGAGAAGCTCGATCTCAGCCGCACCGTCTATCTCTATGGCGTCGCCGGACGACAGCGCACCGCGGTCGCCTCCACCCTGATGAAAATGCTGCGCGCCTGCGACGGGTCGCGCTACGCCGCCGCGGCGTGAGCCGCCAATGACACCGCGCCCGGTGAAGATAACAGTCGATGAGACGCACCGCGTCTCGGGTCTTCTGCAAGTCCCGCGAAAGGCGCGCGCCTGCTACGTGCTCGCCCATGGTGCAGGAGCGGGCATGACGCACCCCTTCATGGCGGCAATCGCGGACGGACTTTTCGAACGGGGCGTGGCCACGCTCCGCTACCAGTTCCCTTACATGGAGCAGGTCGGAAAGCGCCCCGACGCGCCGAAGCTTGCGCAAGCGGCGGTGCGCGCGGCGGTGGCGGAAGCCTCCCGCCTCGTTCCCAAGCTCCCGCTTATCGCCGGCGGCAAATCTTTCGGTGGCCGCATGACCTCGCAGGCACAGGCTGAATCACCGCTCCCGGGCGTGCGCGGCTTGGCGTTCCTCGGCTTTCCCCTGCACGCCGCAGGACGCCCGTCAGAGGAGCGCGCGGCGCATCTCTTCGAGGTAAAGATCCCGATGCTGTTCGGGCAGGGAACACGCGACGCGCTCGCCGACATCGCGCTGATGCGCAAGCTCGTGGCTAAGCTCGGCAAGCGCGCAACGCTGGTGC
>DASUZQ010000155.1:0-2204 GCA_036376815.1 Methyloceanibacter sp.
TGGAGACCGCGGGCGGACCCGGGAATGGCCGCGGCGGCGCTAAGCAGGCGCGCGCCCGCAAGAGCGGCTCGGCAGCGAAGGCGGGTTCGGCAACAAAGGCGGGCTCGGCAGCAAAGGCGGCTTCGGCAGCCAAGCCGGTTACGGCGGCTGCGGTGAATCCGGCCGATCCCTCGACCTGGGGTAAGGTTCAGCGCAACGCGTCCTGCCCATGCGGCTCAGGCAAGAAATACAAGCACTGTCACGGCGCCTATAGCTAGGCTCGACTGCGGGACTTCGCTTAGGGCTCGCGCGACGCCGTCGCCGCACACTCGGCCGTGCTCGGAGGAGCGGCGCCTGGCATGGCATCGGCGATCACGTAGCGGCCGTCGCACACGCTCACCACGGGCGGCAGCTTGGTGCGCTCGAAGGAGTCGTAGCCCTTCTTCAGGTCCGCCCAGAACCCGCTCCATTTGTCCGCCTTGCGCGCCGCCAGATTCGTCTCGGTCATGCGGAACGGGAACACCTGGACGTTGAAGGCCGGCTGACCTCCATCGAGCGCCGCCGTGACCAGCCGCCAGATCTCATCGACGACATTGTTGGTCATGGCGAAGCAGCCGATCGACTGGCAGCCGCCATGCACCATGATGAACGATCCGGTGCGGCCGAGCGCGCGGTCGAATTCGTTGGGAAAGCCGAGACTGAACGAGCGGTGCCAGCGGCTGTTGGGATTGAGCTCGTCCTTGGTCACGGCATAGAAGCCCTCAGGCGCCTGGCGGTCGCCTTCGGCGATCTTGGGGCCGAGCCGCCCCGACCACAGGCAGATGGGATAAGTGGCAAACAGCCGATAGCGTCCGTCCTTCTCCATCCAGATCTCGAGCTCCGATTCGAGCTTGAAGATGCGCAGGAACACCGGCGCGCCGAGCGCGAGCCCTTGCGCCCTCAACCGGTCATCGAACTTGGCGAGGTCGGGCGTGCCGGGGAGCGGCAACGCGCTCTGGTAATAGGAATGATTCTGCCAGCGCGTATAGGCAATCGATGCGCGGTCGAGCAATTGCCTGCCGTCGGACGTGATCAGCAAATAGCCCGCGCCGGACAGCGCGATAATGATGAGGAGTGCAAGAGCTTGCCGCAGCATGGCCCCATCATGCGGGAAAGAGAGGCGAACGCGTGGCGGTAATTATTGCTGCGCCGTGACCGTCGGCGCCGCGGCGGCCTTTTGCTTCGTCTTCACCGCCTTGGTTGGCGTCGGCACAGGGGTCGCGGGCGTCGCCGGCCCGAGAGTGAAGGCTGAATAGACGGGAGCCTTTGGCGGCCCGAAGCTCAAGCCGAACCAACTGCCGAGCGGCCGCCCAAGGAAGCCGGCATCGGCGGTGCGTGCTTGCGGCTTGACGGAGGCCTCCTGCAAACGTTCGCGCGGGGCCCTCTGCACCGGAAGCTTTTGGTATGCCGGGCAGGCCCCGGCCGGATTTGGCGTCGCCCCGCCCACGAATGCCGCGTTGATCAGATAGTGCTTGTCACACACATCGACCTTGGGCGGCTGATGGGTAATCTCGAAATAGTCGTAACCCTCTTTCAGGTTCTGCCAGAAGCCATACCACTTGTCGTCCTTGTGCTTCTCCATGTTCGCTTTGGTCATGCGGAACGGAAAGGCTTGCACCTGAAACGATTCCTGCCCGCCGGCGAGCGCCTCGCGCGCCAGGATGTAGATCTCCTCGACCACGCCGTCGGTCATGGCGTAACAGCCAGCCGACTTGCAGTCGCCGTGCACCATAATGTCGGCGCCGGTGCGGCCGTTGGAACGGTCATAGGCATTGGGGAAGCCGAGATTGAAGGCGAGGTAGTATTTGCTCTTGGGATTCATCTGCGGCGCGGAGACGAGATAGAAGCCTTCCGGCGTCTGCCGATCGCCTTGGTTGACCTTGGGACCGAGCGTGCCCGACCAGTCGCAGATCGGATAGGTCTTGAAGTGATAGAAGCGGCCGTCGTCCTTCGCCTTCCAGATTTCGAGCTCGGACTCAGACTTGAAGATGCGCACGAGGATCGGCGACTCCGCGGTCATGCCCTTCTGGTTGAGAAGGGCCTGCGTCTGTGCCGAGAGCGGCTTGAGATAGGGTGGCGAAAATTGGCCGCAGCCGCCAAGCGCGATGACTGACGTCAGCACGCAGGCCGCGATGACGGCATTGATCCAGCCTAGGCGAAGCATACGCAGTGCCCCTTGCGCACCT
>DASUZQ010000156.1:0-8525 GCA_036376815.1 Methyloceanibacter sp.
GGATGACAGCGACGGCACCGAGCTTGTGCCGATCAGCCCGCTTATATCGCCGATTTGGCCAAGCAGGCGCGGCATCTGTCTTACCAGCGTGTCCTGCAAATAGTAGCTGTCGAGATCGGGATCGAGCGCGAGGTTCGAATCATCGCCGACGCGCGAAATCAGATCCCTGGCCTTGACCAGCGCTTCCCCCACCAGGCCGCTTTTCGCACTCGCGTCGGTGCTGTCCGACCACAGCCTGCTTAGCGTGTTGGCCAGTGACTGCTCGAGCGACGCAGTATTCAGATTGGCCTCGGCCTCGGCTTTGTTGAGCGAGCCCAAGACTTCCGCCGCGGAGGGCAACGCCTGCCCTGAGGCACCGGTGTTCCCAGGCTCGCCAAGGAGCCTGGGGTAGATGCCCCGGATGGCCTCGATATATTGGACGCCGGTCAGTTCCTTCTTCGCGAACTCAATGGCAATTTGCTGCTCGGCGACGAGGGTATAAATTGCCACGGCAATGGCGACGATGAACGCCCCACACAAGACAATAAGCTTGGTGCTTGTGCTCAGATTCCTGAACATCGTAGCTGCGGCGGACTCAGCATTTTCGCTTGGAGTCGGCATGACGCTCCTGGGGCCGAACAACATTTTCTCGGGAGCCGGGGCCCCCTTTTCCGGCAGAGCGGCATTCTAGTCCGCAAATGGCCGGCATGCGCAAACCTAAGTTCGAGGACATCGGCGGTATTTGAATAAAAATAGGGGTTATGCCGGTTTGCGCCGCGAAGGAGGGGAAACTGCAGCATGGTGAATATCCTAATCCATCAATTTCAGCCCGACGGCGCCGTCGTCGATGTGTCCGCATTGGAGCAGTTCCAGCGCCAATGGGCGACCTACCAGAAGCTCGTCGACAGCGACGAGCTTTCGCATGCGGCGGTGGGCGCGTTGCTTCACGACACGCTCAACCAGAGCTTCGATCGGCCCTTCGCCTTTCTCGACATCGCTTGCGGCGATGCGAGCCAGATGCGCGCGCTCTCCGGCACCAAGGTTCGTCACTATCACGGCGTCGATCTTTCCGAGCCGGCGCTCGAGCTCGCCGCGAACAATCTCAAGGACATGCCTTTCGAGGTCGGACTCGACCATGGCGACTTCGTCGAGGCGGTGACCCGCCGGCCGGAGCCTGCCGACGTCGCATGGTGCAGCCTGTCCATTCATCACCTTGTCACCGACGAAAAGCTTCGCCTGATGCGGGCCTTGCACGGGTCGACCGGAAGTTTTCTCATGATCTACGAGCCGACCAGGCAAGACGGCGAAACCCGCGAGGGGTATTTGCGGCGCTTCCGCCGCGTCAACCGGCCGCGCTGGACCATGCTCACGCCGGGGGAATGGGCGCAGATCGATCACCATGTCGCCACCTGCGATCTGCCGGAGACGAAAGCGACGTGGCTCGACCTCGGGCGGCAGGCGGGGTTCTCGAAGGCCCGCGAGCTGTTCCAGGATCCGACCGGCTTCTATCGCGTGTTCCGCTACGACCGGTGAGGCTTCGGCCTGGGCTCCATGAAAAAGCCCCGGCCGAACTGACCCGGCCGGGGCTGGCAACTTGATCAGGAGAGCTGGAGAACTAGCGGCGCATTGTTACAGCAGCATCACAGCCGCATGGGCGACCGCCCGGGCATGGAGCATCGATCATATCCGGCGAGCGCCGGACTTCATGCCACGCTTCTGGTTAAACGTCCCGAACGGTCTCTTCTAGAGACCGGAAGCCCCGTGTGAGGCCTTCAGCGCGAACCGCTTGAGCTTGGCCGAATCGGTTTCGCCAACTGAGGCAAGCGCGACGATAGTCGTGGTAAGCCGGCTTCTCGCGGCGTTCGCATCGACGACATTGCCGCGCCGCTTGAGCTCCCGCCAGGCCTGCTCCAACGCGCGGTCCATCAGCGACAGCGTCTCCGGCCCGTACATTTTAGGAAGTTCCTCAAGGCGCATGACCATTCCTCCCTGTCAGGAGTGGGCAGTTTCAACTCTGTGCCCCGTCATGCCTTTTGGCTTGTTAACGAAAGTATAGCGCATCGAAGACCGAAGGGCGAGTCGCTTCGCCCATCGGCGTGTCGTTTTGCTGCACTGCGTCAGAACTTAGCGAGGATCGCACAGACATACGAAGGGCCCATCCGAATGCATGCGCCCCTGCTCTCCCGGGACGTAGCAGTTCGTCGAGCCGGCGCCGATCATCCCGCTGCGGATTTCGCCGTAAGGAGCGCCAGCAACATGGCCGGCACAGACATAAGCATCTGGCCTCCCGCCGACGGTCACCGGGTGGCGGCACACGGTCTCGCACGGAAGGCCCGCGGATTGAATCCAATTGGTGCGCGCCTCCGCCTGTGTGCACCACACCGACGCCAACAGACCAAAGACCAACGAAAATCGCATCGAATCCTCCATCTCAGTTTGCCGCACTGCGGCATGAGGGCCATCCAACTGAGGGTTTATCAACGATTGTGACCTTATTGGGTCTACGATTCCCCCCTGGCAAAGATGAGCGAATGTTTCTTTACCCTAAGGTAGGGATCGAGGCATTAACCTCATGGGAACGGGGCGCACCGCGAAGATTGGGCCTTAAACGCAACACTTTTGTGGTCCTATTCTTGCGTAACAAGGGGCCGTGGAAAAGGGGAGCGAACTAGACGTGGTCGAGAAAGACAGTCCCTCCGCCCGGCTCGGCTGGCGTTTTGCAGTCGGGGTCGTGCTTATTGTCGGCGGATACATTGCATGGACTCTGATTCCAGTCGCCGTTGCCACGGATTTGCCTACGGGCGTCAAGTCGGCGCTGACCGCCCTCTTGGGCGCGACGCCGTTCTTGACCAAGGTTGCTGCCGTCGCGCTCATGGGCAGGCCGGCTTATGATCTTTTTAAGCGCAGCTTGCTGAAATCCCTCCGCCTCCGAGCCAGCTCGTAGCCTATTGCGGATAGGCGCATCCCTGTCCAAGGGCCATTCCCGCAATAGTGCCGTGAGCCGTGGTGCCCGGCAGGCGGTCGACATCCTTGCACAGGCACCAAACGCTCAGCTCTGACCGCGGCCCAGGTTCAAACCCCTCGATTTGAGGCAGCGCCTATGTCCCTCTCGATGTATCAGGCTTCCATTCCGGCGTTCGTTGCCATGCTGATTTGGAAAAGGCCGAAATCTTTGCCAAGGAGCGCAAGATCGAAGAGTCGGTTCTGCTCAATTGGCGGCTCGCCCCCGACATGTTTGCCTTCACCCGCCAGATCCAGATTGCGGCGGACTTCGCCAAGGGCACAACGGCGAGGCTCGCCGGCGCCGAAGTCCCGAGCTATGCCGACGACGAGGCAAGCTTTGCCGCGCTCAGGCAGCGCATCGCCAAGACGGTGAGTTTCGTACAGACCTTCAAGCCAGCGGACATCGACGGTTCTGAGGACCGCGACATCACGCTTAAGCTGCGCGGCGAGGAGGTTCGCTTCAAGGGTCAGCCTTATCTCCTGCACTTCGCCCTGCCGAATTTCTATTTTCACGCCGCCACGGCCTACGATCTCCTGCGCGCTTGCGGCTTGGGGATCGGCAAGCGTGACTTCATCGGTCAGATCTAAATCGCGGACAGCGCGACGAACATGCTCCGGCTCTTCAATGAGGTGTCGCCTTGGCTGCTGGCGCTCGGCATCGTCGCCCTCGCCGAAGTCTACAGCATCGGGCTCATGCTTCTCTGCCGCCGCCAATGGGGAACCGACCGCCTCGCCCTCAACAATGAAGTCGCCGGCTTCAAATTCGCGGTGGTCGGGGTTTTCTATGCGGTGCTGCTTGCCTTCGTGGTGGTCGCCGTGTGGGAGAACTACCGGGACACCGAGACGGCGGTACGCAATGAAGCCAAGGCGCTCGCCGATATCCACCACGTCTCTTATGCCTTGCCTGGCGACTTCGGTGCCAATCTGCGCGAGCATCTTGTTTCCTATATCGAGAAAGTTCGCGACTCGGAGTGGCCGACAATGGCCCGCGGCCTTTCAAGTGAAGATGCGCAGAGGGAGCTGCGACTTTTAAACCGGGCGCTGTTGCAGGGAAATGCCGACCAGCTGAAGGATGCCGAACTCTACCATCACACGCTCGATTTGCTCACGATCGTCAGCGACAATCGCAGCGAGCGCCTGGACAGCTCCGACGGCAGCGTGCCGACCGCGCTGTGGCTGGTGCTGCTCGCCGGCGCGCTGATCACGCTCGGCTACCCGTCATTTTTCGGGACGTCGAATCTCGTGGCGCAGATCCTCATGACCGCGTCGCTTGCTGCCCTTGTGGCTCTGACCGGCTTTGTTGCGCTTGTGCTCGACTATCCGTTTACCGGGGACGTGCAGATTTCGCGCGCGCCCTTCGAACAGTCTCTCCGGGAAATGCCTCAGCAAGAGCCGCCGCCCTGATGGGCGGACGCTCAGCCTGAAGCCGGCTGCGAAGTCTATTCGGCGGCGTCTATCTTCGGCCTCTGGTCACTTGCGGCAGGAGCATCGAGCGCCGCTGCGTTTGCCGGCCGGTTGTCGTTCACCGGCTTCACCTCGGCGGCGGCGCTATAAACCGAGAAGATGCCGCCGGCGAGCACCGCGCCCCGCTCGACTTGCACGTCGCCGCAATTGACGTGGCCTTCCACCCGGCCGCTCGCGCGGACAAGCAGGAATTCCTTGACGTCGGCCTTCTCGGCAAGCGTGCCCGAGACGTCAATATCGGTGGAGACCACCTTGCCCTTGATCGCACGCGATGGTCCGATGCGGATCGATTGGGCGGTCACATCGCCCTCCACCACGCCATCGACAATAATGGCGTCGGGCACCACGATGGCTCCCTTCACCGTCACGCCTGCACCGATATAGGCGATATCCGGTGCTCCCAGCCGAAATCCGTTGATCGTCATTGGCCCCAGTCCCCGCGCCTTTGATCTGTCAAGGGTGGAGCAGCTCCCATCGCTTGCGACAGTCATATTTTTGGCGGTCAGCAATATGCACAGCTTGCCCAACTGCTTATTCACAAGGTCAGTTCCGCTAGTCCTCTGTCCAGTCACCGGAATTTCTGACGGTGGTGCAAGTTAGGGCATTGCCTCTGCTATTGTCCTTCTCTTTGTACGGAGATATGCGCGTTGCCACTACCGCCCGGATTTTCAAGCCCAAATTTCGATTCTGCATGCAAGGAGCTGCGCCGCGTCGTCGGTGACGATCACCTGGTGATTTCCGGGGATCGGCTGGCTGGCTATCTCGATCCTTATTCGCCCGGCGTGGCCGATGCATACGCCCCGTCCGGCGCCGTCCTTCCGGCAAGCGTGGACGAGGTGAGAGGTGTCCTCGGCGTCGCCAATAACTATCGCCTGCCGCTGTGGACCGTATCGCTCGGCCGCAACTATGCCTATGGCGGCGCCGCTCCCTGCCTCAAGGGCTCGATGGTCCTCGATCTCAGCCGCATGCGGGCCATCGAGGTCAATTCCGAGCTGGCCTACGCCCTGGTCGAGCCCGGCGTCACCTATCTCGACCTCTACAAATTCATCCGCGACAAGAGCTATCCGTTGTGGATCGACTGCACCGATCCAGGCTGGGGCAGCGTGCTCGGCAATACGCTCGAGCACGGTATCGGCTACACGCCCTACGGCGACCACGCCGGGCATCAATGCGGCATGGAAGTCGTGCTTGCCGACGGCGAAATCGTGCGCACCGGGCTCGGCGCCATGAGCGGCAATCCAGCCTGGCCGCTCTACAAATACGCCTTCGGCCCCACGCTCGACGGGCTCTTCATGCAATCGAATTTCGGCGTGGTCACCAAGATCGGCATCTGGCTGATGCCTGAGCCTGAAACCTTCTCGGTCACGGAAATGATGTTCCGGCGCGAGGAGGATATCGTGCCGATGATCGACGCGCTGAGAGTGCTCCGGCTCGACGGCATCATTCCGACCGCGACCATCGCCAACTGGATGCGCATCGCCGCCGGCAATACCACGCGCGCCGAATGGTACGACGGCAAAGGCCCGCTGCCGCAAAGCGCCATCGACAGGCTGACCAAGGCGATGGGGATCGGCTATTGGGGCATGCGTTTCGGCCTCTACGGACGGGAGAAGATCCTGGCCGAGCAGCGCAAAGCGGTGGAGGCGGCATTCTCCCGCATCGAAGGCATGGAGTTGGGCGTCGCCACCTACCGGAGCGGAGAGGCGATCCCGCCCGAGCATGCAACGCTCGCCGGCATCCCGAGTGTCGATCTGATGCCGCTCAACTGGCTCGGCGGCGCCGGCGCCCATATCGAGTGCCCGCTCGTGGTGCCGATGCGGGGTGCGGAGTTTCTCGATCTCTATCGGCGGCGCACCCAGCTGTTCAACGCCGAAGGCTTCGATCACTATTGCGGCCTGACCAGCACGAGCCCGCGCTCCTTCATCAACACCGGCTCGATCATTTTCGACCGCAACGACGCCGAGCAATGCGCCCGCGCTCGGGCCTTGGGGCGGACCTTGATAGACGACGCGCATAAGCGGAAGCTTTCCGGCTACCGCGCCCATATTTCCGAGATGGATTTCGTCGCCGCGCAATTCGACTTCAACGACAACGCCGCCATGCGTCTTTATGAGCGGCTGAAAGATGCTCTCGATCCGGCCGGCGTGCTCTCGCCGGGAAAGCAGGGGATCTGGCCAAAGGATTTGCGCCAGGCGAAGAACGAGAAGGCCGGCAAGCCGTGACGCTGCCACGCGCCATCGATCGGAGAGAGGTGCTGAAGCTCGGCGGCGCGGCTTCTATCGCGCTTCTTGCCCCGGCCGGCATGGCGCCGGTCGCAGCTGTGCCGCGCGGAACCGCTTCATCGACCATCGTCCTCGCCGATCACCGCTACGCCGAGAGCGCGATCTTTGCCGCGAGCCTCGAGCGGCAGGGCGCCAGGATCATAGAGCTTGCCTCCGACCGAGCCAGAACCTGGTTCGATGCCGTCGAGCCGCTTCTTCCCCTCGGCCTTCGCTGTCTCGCCGGGCTCACCCTTGAATCGGATTTGTTCGTGCTTGAGCGCCTCGCCGCACAGTCCGGCGCGCGGAAATGCTATGTCGGCATGCACGATTGGCGCTGCCGCGAGGGGCCGGCCCATCGACTATCCGCGACCATCGATCTCGACCCGATCGCAACGGCTCTCGTCAATGGCAAGGGGCGTTGGGCGGAAAGTCTTGGCGAAGGGCTTGGTCAAACGGAGATGGAAAGCCGGGCGGAGAGGAGGCTCGCTCTCAATTGCCCAATGCCCGCGGCGAGAGGCCCGCGGTTTTTTGTCTCCTGGCTGATGCGTTGGACGGCTTAGCCTGCGAAGGCGTTAGCTAGTGCGCCCAGCGGCGTGCCTGTTGCGAGGCGACGATCATGCCAGTCTGCGCGTCTTCCGGCAGGAGCTTGGCAATCACGCCCATGGCAAGCTCGATCGAGATCTCGCTGCCTCCACATTCCTTAAGTTGGTCGCGCAGCCACCCGTAGATCTCCTCATCGCCGGCCTTCAGACCGGCGGCGATCTCCTCGAACATCTGCGTCAAAGATCCAGTTGCCATCGCCCCCCTCCAGTGTGCCCCACCCTCAGGAGCACATGGCCCAAGTCCCCCAAACCTCCTCTACGAATCCGCCACTGCGACTCAGTATGATAGCGGGGAATGCTGCAACCGCGAAGCGTTCTTGCAGCAACAGTCGGCGACCAAATAGCGCTGGTTTAATAGGTTTCGCGACCGGTGCCGACAAAAGAGAGTGGCGTCTTTGCCACAGCTCCCACTGCGTCGCCGCCGGGGAGCTCGGCGATTCCCCCCCCGCCATAAGGTGTCGGCTGGCAGAAATGGCGGCCGTTTCGCGCATTGGTGCGGAGCAGGTCGAGGTGGAAGTGGTTTGAGTGATAGGGGTCGCTGCCCGGACCGAGCACGGTGTAGAACTCGGCACAGGCGCCAGCGAAGGCAGCTGCCAGGAAAGCCCGCTCCGCCGGACCCCCCCGCCACCAATCCCGCACCACGCTGATCTCGCGCCCGTCGGCGAGCCGGAAGCCGGCGACGTCGAGGGCATTGCCGAAGGCATGCTCCGACATGGCCACGCCGTGATTGTTGCGGGTGCGGCAGCCATAGGAGGCGATCTCGCGGATTTCGATCACGCGGCTGCGGAAGTAGGCCGCCGCCGCAGGCTGCACGGAACGCGCGAGCCAGCGATCGACCGAAGCAGTCATCGGGCAACCGATGACCGCGGGCGGCGTGACCGCCACGCGTCCATTGAGCGCAGCGCTGACCTTGAAGGGGTGCTCGAGCCCGCAAGAGCCGCGGCCCCCCACCGGCGACATCGGCTGCACGTAGGCAGACGGCCTCACTTCACCGCTCGCGAGGCAGGCCGCCTCGACCTCCCCCCGCCAGGCCGCGCGCGGCTCTGAATAGGGGTTTGAGGCGCAACCGACTACGCCTGAGACGATCGCCAGACTGGCGATGAGATACCCAACCCTGACCCCCATGCGCCTTAAAATGCGGGACGCGCGTGAACAATCCTTCAATGCGGGCGGGCGCCCCCGCTCAGGTCAAGAGCAGCAAAAGGCCCATGGCGAT
>DASUZQ010000157.1:0-3424 GCA_036376815.1 Methyloceanibacter sp.
GAACGCAGACCTGACCGTGGTCTATGGCGTCAACGACGAGAAGCTGACGCAGGAGCATCACGTCGTCTCCAACGCCTCCTGCACCACCAATTGCCTCGCTCCGGTGGCAAGCGTGCTCAACAAGACGATCGGCATCGAGCACGGCTATATGACGACGATCCACGCCTATACCGGCGATCAGCGCACCGTGGATACGCTGCACAAGGATCCCTACCGGGCCCGCGCCGCAGCCGCCAATCTGATCCCGACCTCGACCGGCGCCGCCAAGGCCGTCGGCCTCGTGCTGCCCGAGCTCAAGGGCAAGCTCGACGGTGCCTCGATCAGGGTGCCGGTGCCGAATGTGAGCATGATCGACTTGACCTTCACCTCCTCGCGGCCGACCACCAAGGAGGAGATCAACAAGGCGATGGTCGAAGCCGCCGAGGGGCCGCTCAAGGGCGTGCTCGGCGTGAATGCGAAGCCGCTAGTGTCGTCTGATTTTAATCACGACCCGTTAAGCTCGATCTTCGATCTCGAATCGACTCAGGTCGTGGACGGCACCTTCTGCCGGGTCGTGTCCTGGTACGACAATGAGTGGGGCTTCTCCAATCGTATGAGTGATACCGCAGTTGTGATGAGCAGGTTGATATGAACGATATTGATGTCTCTACCATTGCCCGCGCCGCCAATGCGAACGGCGGGGGCAAACCGGACTTTTCCCGCATTCGTACTATCGACGGGCTCGACGTTAGGGGTAAGCGCGTGCTTGTCCGCGTCGACTTCAATGTGCCGATAAAGGATGGGATCGTCGGCGACACGACACGCATCGAGCGCGTCTTGCCGACAATCAAGCAGCTGTTGGCCGGAGGCGCTAAGGTGATTGTGCTGTCGCATCTGGGGCGCCCTAAAACCGGCACGATGACCGACACCACGCTGAGGCCGATTGCCGACAAGATGGCGGAGCTCATGCCCGGCACCAAGGTGACCTTCATCGACAATTGCGTCGGCGAGGAGACTAGGCGCGGCGTCGATGCGCTCCAGCCTGGTGAGGTCGCTCTGCTCGAAAATCTTCGTTACAACGACGGCGAGAAGAAAAACGATCCAGATTTCGCCAAAGAGCTTGCCGCGCTCGGCGACATCTATGTCGACGATGCTTTCTCCGCGTCGCATCGCGCCCATGCTTCGGTCGAGGCGATTACGCGTTTTATTCCATCTTATGCCGGCCTGCTGATGATGGCCGAGATCAAGGCGCTCGACCGGGCGCTGGAGCATCCAGCGCGCCCCGTGATGGCGATTGCCGGCGGCGCCAAGGTCTCGACCAAGATTCAGGTCCTGACCAACCTGACCGAGCGGATGGACCAGCTCGTGCTTGCCGGCGGCATGGCCTCAACCTTCCTCTACGCGCAAGGCGTGGAGATCGGAAAGTCGCTGTGCCAGCCCGAGGCGGTGCCGGTGGTCAGGGAGATCATGGCCCGCGCCAAGGAGCATGATTGTGAGATCGTGCTGCCGCGGGACTTCGTGGTGGCGAAGGAGTTCAAGGCCGGCGCCGCGTGGCAGGTCTGCGACGTCGGCAACATCCCGCAAGACCAAATGATCCTCGATATCGGGCCGAAGTCTGTTGCCGACCTCGAGCGGCGCTTCGCTGAGATAAAGACGCTTCTGTGGAACGGCCCGGTCGGCGCCTTCGAGATCGAGCCTTTCGGCAACGGCACCTTCGAGCTGATGCGGGCTGCCGCGCGCCTCGTGCGCGACGGCAAGCTCTTGGCCATCGCCGGTGGAGGCGACACGGTGGCGGCGCTCAATATCGCGGGCGTCGGTGAGGATTTCAGCTATGTGTCCACCGCCGGCGGGGCTTTCCTCGAATGGCTGGAAGGCAAGACCTTGCCTGCCGTCGCCGCGCTCGCGGAGAGCAGAGCTTAACCGATTGGCGCTACAACAGCCTTGTCAAACGATGACGGGCAGGCCAAACCTGCCCCGTCATGAACGAGGCTCGTATGGCGGACCGCTCGTCGCCTGGTGACATCATCATTGCCCCGTCCATCCTCTCGGCCGACTTTGCGCGGCTGGGCGAGGAAGTGCGCGCCATCGACGAAGCAGGCTGCGACTGGATCCATGTCGACGTGATGGACGGCCATTTCGTGCCGAACATCACCATCGGGCCCGACGTGGTGCAGGCGCTGCGCCCGCACTCCAAGAAGGTGTTCGACGTGCATCTGATGATCGCCCCTTGCGATCCCTTCATCGAGGCTTTCGCCAAGGCCGGCTCGGACATCATCACCGTGCATGCCGAGGCGGGTCCCCATCTCGACCGCTCGCTCCAGCTCATCAAGGGCCTCGGCAGACGCGCGGGCGTCAGCATCACGCCGTCGACGCACGAATCCGCGATTGCGCATGTGCTCGACAAGGTCGACCTCATCCTGGTGATGACGGTGAACCCAGGCTTCGGCGGTCAGGCCTTCATCCCGGCGCAGCTCGACAAAATCAGGGCCATCCGCAAAATGATCGGCTCGCGGCCGATCCATCTCGAGGTCGATGGTGGCATCAATGCTACCACCGTGGCGCTCGTCGCCGAGGCAGGCGCAAACGCCATCGTCGCCGGCTCCGGCGTGTTCAAGGGCGGCGCTTACGCCGACAATATCGCCGCAATTCGAAAGAATGCCGAGCGCGCCCGCGCCGCCGCAGCTTGATAAGGCTTTGACGTTAAAGTGATGCTTCGGGGCTTGCGGTTTGCTGCTTTGGTGTGGCCTCTAGGTCTGTGCCGGCCATCGCCGAACTGAAGGGCGCAAGCATGAACGTCACCTATTTCGGAGCGCTGGTTGCGGGGCTGTTGAGCTTCCTCTCGCCTTGCGTGCTGCCGCTCGTTCCGCCCTATCTCTGCTTTCTCGGTGGCACGACCTTCGACCAGCTCACCAGCGAGGATGAGACACCGTCTCACGTCTACACCACCGTGGTGCTGTCATCCTTCGCCTTCGTGCTCGGCTTCACCACCGTGTTCGTGATCCTCGGCGCCACTGCGACCTTCGCCGGTCAGCTGGTCGCCGAGAATCTCGGCCTGCTCAGCAAGATCGCGGGAGTGGTTATCATCGTCGCCGGATTGCACTTTCTCGGTCTGATCCACATTCCGATTCTGCACCGCGAGGCGCGCTACCACGCCGATGCGCGGCCGGCAGGGCTCGTCGGCGCTTATCTGATCGGCCTTGCCTTCGCCTTCGGCTGGACGCCCTGCATCGGGCCGGTGCTCGCTGCCATCCTGCTCATGGCGGCGGGGGAAGACACCGTCCGGCAGGGCATCCTCCTGCTTCTCGTCTATTCGCTCGGCCTCGGCATCCCGTTCATCGCCGCGGCCTTTGCCGTCCGTCCCTTCATGGCTGCGCTGCAGCGGTTCAGGCCCCATCTCGCCAACATGGAGAAGGTGCTTGGCGGGTTCCTCGTGCTCACCGGCGTC
>DASUZQ010000158.1:0-2359 GCA_036376815.1 Methyloceanibacter sp.
CACCATCACCCAGCGCGAGAAGGAGAGCACCGGCTCAGCCCTCTGATTGCGTCCGGTGGAGCGCACATAGACCGTGCCGTTCTTGCGGTTCGAGTTCTCTTTCAGCCCGATGATCTCGGTCGTGGTCGAGAGCGTGTCGCCGGGGTAGACCGGCCTGAGGAAGCGCATATCGGCATAGCCGAGATTGGCGATGGCGTTCCGCGAAATGTCGGGCACGGTCTTGCCGAGCACGATGTGGAAGGTGAGCATGTCGTCGATCGGCGCGGTCGGATAGCCGATAGTTTGCGCAAAGGCGTCCGACGACTGCACGGCAAAGCGCGAGCCGTAAAGCGCGGTGAACAGGCTCACATCGCCGACCGTCACGGTGCGCGGCGTGGCATGCACGATCTCCTGGCCGAGCTTGAAGTCTTCGAAGAAATTGCCGGCGCTTTCTTTGGACATTGGGGGCGTCTTCGCGTCGTTCATGGTGCGGTGGCTTGCTTCCCGGTGTTGGGGCGCACCATAGAGTCGCGGGCAAACTCTGTCATCCCGCGCGTTCGCGCAAAAATGCAGACGCCAAAAACAGTGACGGCCCCCGCTTTCGCGGAGGCCGTCACTTAGCAAACTCTACAATGATCGACGCTTGGAATTAAGCGCGGTCCAGCTCGGCCGGGAGGTAGCTCGTCACTTCCATGCCAGCCTCGGACTCGGTGATCTCGGGTTTCAGCCACTCTTTCATGGTCGTCTCCTTCGGTGAACTTACGAGCTTGAATATGAGGGGAGGCCATGAGTACCGCATGACGCGTCCATGAAAACCGTCTGAATGCCACATTAAGAAATTCTGAACAGGAAGACTTGGCAATCTCTACGCCGCGCCCTGGGAAGGGCCCCTGCTCAGCCGCAAGATATAGGCATCCACGCCCCCTGGGGACACTATAGGGGACGTTTCCCACGCCCCCAGCGGCTCCTCACGGCCTCGCTTCCTGCCGTTCCTTGCGGGCCGCGGCAAGCACCTGGCGCGAGGCATCGGCGTTCAGAATCGCGATGCCGAGCCCTACGATGAGGTCCGGCCACACCGAAAGCGTCGCCGCGGTGACAAAGCCCGCCGCGATGATCGCCACATTGGCGTAGGCGTCGTTGCGCGCCGAGAGAAAGGCGGCACGCGTGAGGCTCCCGCTATGATGGCGGAACCGGACAAGCAGGAAGGCGCAAGCAAGGTTGACGGCGAGCGCGCCCGCGCCGGTGAGCGAGAGGGGCAGAGGGGCCGGCGGCACGGGGGTGGCGAATTTCTGCCAGGCGGTCCACAGCGTCGCGAGCACGGGTACAAGTAAGATGGCGGCAAGCGCCATCCCTAGCCGCGCGCGATTGAGCGCGGTCCAGCCCAAGGCCATCGCGATCAGAAGATTGAGCGAGGCATCCTCGAGAAAATCAACGCTGTCGGCGAACAGCGACACGGAGCCGATGGCCAAGGCGACGGCGAACTCGACGCCGAAATAGGCGAGGTTGAGCAGCGCGACCAGAAGGACGGTCTGGCGCAAGTTCATGTCTGCTCCCTCGCCTTCGAGGGCCGGTCGCCCGCTAAGTGAAGAGCACCAGGGCCTTTTGCAAGGTGATCCAGATGCCCCAGGCGAGCGGGATGCCGACCGCGGCCCAGGCGAGCAAGGCCCTGATGTCGAAGCCGCCGCTGCCGAGGGTCGACGTCACGGCCTCGACCCTGCTCTTCAGCTTGGCCTGCAGCGCCGCCACCTCCTCCTCGCTCATGAACCACTTCTTGTCCAAAGGCCTGATCAGCAGATTGGCGATGAAGCCCGCCACCAGCAGCCCGGCCAGCACATAGAAGATCGGGTGGTAGATCTGGTCGTAGGGGACGCCTGCGGCTTTGCGGGTGTCGTGCATGTAGTTCACGATCACCGGGCCCACAATGCCCGCCGTTGACCACGCGGTGAGCAGACGCCCGTGAATGGCGCCAACATATTGCGTGCCGAAGATGTCGGCGAGATAGGCCGGGATGGTGGCGAACCCTCCGCCATACATCGAGGCAATGAGGCAGAAGGCGGCCGCGAATAGGCCGAGCATGCCGAGCGTGGCAAGGGTCGGGGCCGCGGCGTAGCAAAGGAAGCCGAGGGTGAAGAAGGTGAAGTAGGTGAGCTTCCGCCCGATCTTGTCCGACAGCGACGCCCAGAAGAAGCGCCCGGCGATGTTGAACAGAGAGAACAGGCCGACAAAGGCCGCGCCGACGAGCGCCGCTTGTGCCTTCTGCGCATCGCTGAACTGCCCGAAGCCCACCGACGGATCGCCGAATAGCCTGCCGCCAAAGGTCTCCTGCAGCATGGGCGAGGCGGCGCCGATGATGCCGATGCCGGCCGAGACGTTGAGGCAG
>DASUZQ010000159.1:0-5030 GCA_036376815.1 Methyloceanibacter sp.
TTCGTTGCGGCAAACCCCGTCGTGCGCGTCCTGTTCGAGCGCGGCGCCTTCAGCGCCATCGATGCGCACTCGACCGCCGCCATGCTTGCCGCGCTCGCCCCAGGTCTCCCCGCCTTCGTGCTGATCAAGGTGTTCCATCCCGGCTTCTTCGCCCGCGAGGACACCAAGACGCCGATGATCTTTGCCGGCATCGGCATGGCCGCCAATGTCATGCTGGCACTTCTCCTGTTCGTCGTCCTCGGCGCCGTCGGCATTGCCATCGCCACCACCATTGCCGGCTGGCTTCAGGCTGCGCTCCTTGCCGGCACGCTGAGGGAGCGGGGTGAATTTGCCCTCGACCAGACCTTCAGGCGCCGCTTGCCCGCGATCCTCGCCGCGAGCCTGTTCATGGGCGCGGTGGTCTGGGCGCTCGTCCATGGTCTCAGCCCCTGGTTCGAGCCCAAGAACGGCGCACTGGTGCAAGTGGCGGCACTCGTCCTTCTCGTCGGCAGCGGCCTTGCGGTTTATGCCGGGACCGCGGCGGCCCTCGGGGCCTTCGACGCAAAGTCCCTGCTCGCGAGATTCGGGCTCCGCTAAGCCCCTAAACGGAAAGGGTTGTCCGGCCGCAAGCGCCGGTTTAGGTTGCACTGCACAAAGAGGGGATCGATCGCTATGGAAGGCCGCCCGCGCCGGAGCGTGCTCTATATGCCTGGCTCCAACGAGCGCGCGTTGGAGAAGGCCAAGACCCTTCCCGCCGACGCCTTGATTCTCGATCTCGAGGACGCCGTGGCGCCGGACGAGAAGATCAGGGCGCGCCAGCAGGTCTGCGCCGTGGTGAAAGGCGGCGGCTATGGCGCGCGCGAGGTGGTCATCCGCGTCAATGCGCTCGAAACCCCATGGGGCACCGAGGACATCCTTGCCGCCTGCGATGCCGAGCCTGACGCCATCCTCGTGCCCAAGGTGGTGCATGCCGGCGACATCGTCAGCGTCGCCAAGATCCTGCAAGGCGTGCACGCGCCCGACAAGATCCGCCTCTGGGCGATGATGGAAACGCCGATGGCGATCCTCAATGCCCGCACCATCGCCGCCGCCGCGGTCTATGCCGAGAACCGGCTTTGCTGCCTCGTCATGGGCACCAACGACCTGATCAAGGAATCGCGCGCCCGAGCGCTGCATGACCGCTTCGCCGTGGTGCCCTGGCTTGCCATGACCCTCGTCGCCGCGCGTGCCTACCGCCTCGACATCATCGACGGCGTCTATAACGATTTCCGCGACGAAAAGGGCCTGCGCGAGGAGTGCGAGCGCGGCCGCACCCTCGGCATGGACGGCAAGACTCTCATCCATCCGAGCCAAGTCGGGCCGTGCAATGAGATCTTCTCGCCGACGCAAGAGGAGGTCGACTGGTCGCGCAAGGTCATCGACGCCTTCGGACATCCGGAGAACGAGAAGAAGGGCGTGATCGTGGTCGAGGGGCGCATGGTCGAGCGGCTGCATTTCGCCATGGCCCAGCGCATGGTGACCATTGCCGAGCAGATCCGTGCGATGGAGCACAGCTGCGTTTGATCGGCCCATTCGCGTGCCACGCTTGCGCCTGCGTCGCGCCCAAGCCATAACCGGGGCGACAAGAGCGAGCCATGCAAAAGACCAGAACCAAGACCCGCGTATTCTCGGGCGTTCAGCCCACCGGCAATCTGCATCTCGGCAACTATCTCGGCGCCATCACCCGTTTCGTGGCGCTGCAGGCCGAGCACGATTGCCTCTATTGCGTGGTCGATCTGCACGCCATCACCGTGTTCCAGGACCCCGACGAGCTGAAACACAACACCCGCGAGGTGACGGCGGCATTCATCGCCTCAGGGATCGATCCGGCGCGCCACATCATCTTCAATCAAAGCCAGGTGTCCGGCCACGCCGAGCTTGCCTGGATTTTCAATTGCGTCGCCCGCGTGGGCTGGCTCAACCGCATGACCCAGTTCAAGGAGAAGGCTGGCAAGGACCGCGAGAATGCGTCTGCCGGCCTCTACGTCTATCCCAACCTGATGGCCGCCGACATTCTCCTCTATCACGCGACCCACGTTCCCGTCGGCGAGGACCAGAAGCAGCATCTCGAGCTTGCCCGCGACATCGCGCAAAAGTTCAACAACGACTTCGCCAAGACCATTACCCGAGCCGGTTACGACGGCGGGTTCTTCCCGCTGCCCGAGCCGCTGATCACCGGTCCCGCCACCCGGGTGATGAGCTTGCGCGACGGCACGAAGAAGATGTCGAAGTCGGAAGAGTCCGACATGACGCGCATCAATCTCACCGACGACGCCGACACCATCGCCAAGAAGATCAGAAAGGCGAAGACCGATCCGGAACCGCTTCCCTCGGAGTCGAAGGGGTTGGAGGGGCGGCCAGAAGCCGACAATCTCGTCGGCATTTACGCAGCGCTTGCCGAGACGGATAAAGAGGCTGTGCTGCGCGACTTCGGCAACGCTCCCTTCTCCAAGTTCAAGGAACAGCTTGCCGAGCTCGCGGCGACGCGGCTCGTTCCGATTGGCACCGAGATGAAGCGCCTGATGGCCGACCCGATTGAGATCGACCGCATCCTCGACGATGGCGCCAAACGGGCGCATGCCATCGCCGGCCCGATCCTTGCCATGACCAAGGACATCGTCGGCTTCATCCGCAGCTAGGCCCCATGACAAAGCTTGCGAGTGATGGCAGCATGGCGCCCCATGGCGACCAAGAAGCAAACTGAGGCGGCAAGGAAGCACATTGCCGAGGCATCTAAGCCCCGCGTGAAGCGGCAGGTCTTCGTCGAAGGCCATAAGCGCAAATTCCTCGTCGTCGTCGACGAGACGCCGGAATGCGAAAGCGCGCTTGCCTTCGCCGCGAGCCGCGCACTGCGCACGCAAGGCCAGCTCGCTCTGCTCTATGTGATCGAGCCGGGTGCCGAGTTCTCCCACTGGCTCGGGGTTGAGGAGATCGCCCGCGAGGAGGGGCACAACAAGGCGCGCGCCGTGTTCCGCCTGTTCGGCCGCAAGCTGAAAGCGATGGGCTTCGAGGAATTGGCGCCCGAGGAAATCGTGCGCGAAGGCACCAAGTCTGAGGAGATCACCAAGCTGATCGAGGAGGACCCCGACATCGGCATTCTCGTGCTCGGCGCCTCCAAGGACCCGTCAGGCCCTGGCCCGCTCGTCACCGCACTCGCCGCCGGCAGGTCCGCCGGCACCTTCCCGGTTCCGATCACCGTGGTGCCTGGCTGCCTCGGATTGGAAGAAATTCTCGCGCTGGCCTAGGGGCTCCTTTACCCCTCGCGCAAACGCTCGACGAGCCAGGCCGCAATGCGACGGCGCGCGCGGCCATGCGCCTTGCGCAACACGCGGCCCATATTCATAAAGCCGTGGATGGTGCCTTCGCAGCACTCGTAGTCGACCGGCACGCCGGCTGCCGCCAGGGTCTCGGCATATTCGGCGCCTTCGTCGCGCAACGGGTCGTGTCCTGCGGTGACGATCAACGCAGGAGGTAGGCCGGTGTAGTCCTCGTAAAGTGAGGGAATCGCGCGCGGATCGGCCGTCGGCCAGGCAAGGCCGAAATAATGGCCGAAGAACCACTGGATCATGTCCTGTGGGATCGGAAAATGATCGGCGAGATCCTTCCGCGACGGCAATCGCCCACGCAGGTCGAGCGCGGGGTAGATCAGGGCTTGCGCCCGCACCGGCGCCGCCAAGCTGCCCTTGGTCTCGTGCAGGGCGACCGCCGCCAACCCGCCGCCGGCGCTATCGCCGGCCACGGCGATGCGGCTCGCGTCGAGCCCAAGCGCTTCCGCCTCGTGCGACAACCATGCAAGCGCCGCGACGGTGTCCTCCACCGCTGCGGGGAACGGATGCTCAGGTGCCAGCCGATAGTCGAGCGACAACACCGTGGCGCGCGTGTCGTGACACAGCGTGCGGCACAATACGTCGTGGGTTTCGACGTCGCCGAGGACGCAGCCTCCGCCATGCACGAACAGGATCGCCGCTTCGCCTGAGCGGCCGGCATCGGCGGGGACGTATCTGCGAATGCGCATCGGCCCTGCAGGGCCAGGCACGGCGAGGTCGTTCGCCTCGCCGATGTGGGGCGGCGCGATCTCGGTCTTGGACAGCGTGCGGGCGTATTCCTCGCGCGCGTCGCCGGGGGAAAGAGTCCAGAGTGGGGTGGCGGTGGCCGAGGATGCCCAGTACAGCAGTGCTTCTGTTTCGCGGTCGAGCTGCAAACTAGGCGACGCCCTCCCAACCGCGCTCGCGCACCACTTTGCGCTCTGCCTCGCTCGCGAAGCGCTCATCCCAATCGGCGAGCAACTTTCTCATGATGTGGCGCCAGAGCGGCGGGGTGAGCGCGATGAAGGCCATGGTTTGGTAGCCGAAGGGCAATGTCGGCGCGCCTTGCTGAGCGTTCAATTGCCAGAACGCTTTACTGGCAAACATATGATGGTCGGCGTGACGCGGCAAATTGTAATGCAGAACGTTGGAGAGGGTTCGATAGCAGTCCCAGCTGTGATGCGGCCTGATCGGCGAATTTTCGACGCGCACCAGCCCATAATGCTGCACGTAATTGATCAGCTCGTGAAACGAGCGTCCGATCAAGCCGGCGAGGAAAATCGCGATCACGCCGTTCCACCCGCCGAAGAGTCCGGCGAGAGCCAGGATTGCCAGCGGCACGAGATGCGCCAGGATCAACTCGTTTCGCCAGGAATAGGGGGACAGGCCCTTGCGCTTGAGACGCGCCGCCTCGAAGCGCGCGGCTTGCGCAAATTGCTGCGTGAGCGTGCGCGCCATGAAAGTGCGCAAGCGTTCTCCACGCCGTGCCGTGGCGGCGTCGTGATAGGTGCCGACCTGCCGGTGATGCGTGTAGATGTGGTAGATCACAAACGACGCGTTGCCGGTGAAGCCGAGCAGGAGACAGGCGGACAGTTTGGCAAGCCTGTTGCTGCGATGGGTGAGTTCATGCGCGACCGTGGCCCCAGCAAGTGCGAAAAGATAACCGGTCAACCATAGCGCACCGATCGTTTCCAACGGCTGCTCGGT
>DASUZQ010000160.1:0-4733 GCA_036376815.1 Methyloceanibacter sp.
GGTCAGCGCGACCGCCGCGCACCCCGCCAGCCCTACCTGCAGAATTCTGCTCATGTCTCTCCTCCTCGAATCGGCGCTGGGTCGTCCGCCTGCTTCCAGTCTGAGTGAGGGAACAATTCGCCTCAACGGTGATTTGGGGGCCGCTCACCAGTCTAGATTGGAACCCGCCAGGGCATGTAGTGGCTCAGTGGTGCACTTGCCACAGGCGCCTCTGAATCCTGCTCAATCCTTGATCAAACACCGCCTAATCATTGCCCTTTTTTGTGATTACCTGTATTGGCGTTGGAAACTACAAGGATGGGCTGGGGAACTGAAACGCGATGCAAAAGAAAAAGACAGCAGACATGCAGGTTCAGCAAGAGCTGAGCTCCGAACCGTCGACGACCTTCATGAACCGGGTCAGCTGGGTGGTGGAGCGGGAGTCGATGACCGGCGCGCAAGCCGCCGCGCTTAGGCGCCTTGCCGAGGAGATCAGGGAACCGCATGCCTTCGACGCCGGCTTGAGCAAGAGCCAGGCCGCACGGCGCATCGAACGGCTGCAGGAAAGACTAAGGCTCGGCGAGCTTCCGCCTCACACGGACTAGCTTTCCTGCGTTTGATTCGCGGGGGGAGTTAGGCTGTGCAAGATCTTGGCGAGTATCCGATCTCGTTCCACGCCGTTTGTTGTTGCTCTGCTGCTGAGCTTCGGCGCCGGCGCGCCGTTTATGGAAGGAGCTGATGCAGCCTTGGCTCTGACGCTCTCCTCTCCCGCTTTCAAGTCCGGCGCAGCCGTGCCGTCGCGTTACACCTGCGAGGGCGAGGACATCTCGCCGCCGCTCGCTTGGGACGGTGTGCCAGCAGGCACCAAGAGCCTGGCTCTCATCATCGACGATCCGGATGCGCCGGACCCCAAGGCGCCGAAACGCGTCTGGGTGCACTGGGTGCTCTACAATTTGCCTCCCGAGGCGCGTGAGCTTGCCGCCGGCGCCGACACTACAGGCCTTCCGCCGGGAGCCTCGCACGGCGTGAGCGACTTCAAGAAGGCCGCTTACAACGGTCCCTGTCCGCCGATCGGCCGGCATCGATACTTTCACAAGCTCTACGCGCTCGACACCACGCTCGACCTCGCTCACGCAACGAAGGCTGAGCTCGAGGCGGCCATGAAAGGCCACGTGTTGGCGCAGGCCGAACTGATCGGCACCTACCAGAAAGGCGATCGCTGAGTCGCGGCGGTGGTGTCTCTTCCCTTGACCGAAGCTTTCCACTTCGTTTCAAGTGCGGGCAGGGCAGCACAGCAGATGGGAGCCACCATGCGGAATGTAGTTTGCGCGGGCGCTGGCGTCGCGATCCTGATCGCGGCAGCGAGCCCGGCCTTTGCCGCAGCCTGCGCGGGGCCTGCGGGATTCGGCGCTTGGCTGCAAGGCTTCAAGAAGGAAGCCGTTGCGCAAGGCATCTCGCCACAAGTCGTTTCCGAGGCACTCGACGGAGTGAGCTACGATCCGGCCGTTATCGCCAAGGACCGTGGCCAGTCGGTGTTCGCCCAGACCTTCCTGCAATTCTCCGATCGCATGGTCAGCGGCAACCGTCTTTCGGTTGGATCGAGCTTGCTGAAAAAGAATGCTGGGACCTTCGCCCAGATCCAGCAGAAATACGGCGTGCCCGGTCCGGTCCTGGTCGGCTTCTGGGGATTGGAGACCGATTTCGGCAAAGTGATGGGCAATATGGAGACGCTGCGCTCCCTTGCCACGCTCGCCTACGATTGCCGGCGCCCCGACGAGTTCACAGAGCAGCTGCTCGACGCGCTCCGCGTCATTCAGCGCGGCGACCTCTCGCCGGTAGACATGCGCGGGCCTTGGGCCGGCGAGGTCGGTCAATTCCAATTCGTGCCGAGTGTGTATTGGAAATATGCGGTCGACTTCGACGGCAGCGGCCGGCGCGATCTGATCCATAACACGCCCGACGCGCTTGCTTCGGCAGCTAATTACCTCGACGGGCTCGGCTGGCAGCCGGACCAGCCGTGGCTTGAAGAAGTCCGCGTGCCGGCCGAGATGGATTGGAGCCAGGCCGACGTCACCATCAAGAAGCCGCGCAGCTATTGGGCACAGGTAGGCGTGACCTCGCGAAGCGGCAAGCCGCTGCCCGCCGACAGCATGCCGTCATCCTTGGTGTTGCCGATGGGCCGCCACGGCCCTGCCTTCCTCGCTTATCCGAATTTTGACGTCTATCTTCAATGGAATCAGTCCTTGGTCTATTCGCTCACGGCGGGGTACTACGCGACGCGGCTTGCCGGTGCGCCCGCGTTGAGCCGCGGCAACGGCGAGATCGAGACCTTGCCGCTGCCGCAGGCGAAATTGCTCCAGCAGATTCTCGCCAAGCGCGGCTTCGACGTCGGCAAGATCGACGGCGTGATCGGAGCGGCAAGCCGCAACGCAATCCGACAGATGCAGATCAAATATGGGCTGCCGGCCGACGGTTATCCGACACCGGAGCTGCTGGCTGCGCTGCAGGGCGGGCGGTAGGGACTTCTACTCTCTCAAGCCGGGTGGGCGCCGGCATGCGCCGCGACGAAGGCCTGCACCCGCGCGATGTCGTGGTATTCGGTGAGCTTCACCGGCCAACCGTCTTCGAGCGTCCAGAAATTCGCCTTGGTCGATTCGAACGGCGCGCCGGTTTCCCGGTGGCGGTAGTGAATCGGCACCTCGACCGCGGCGCGGTTCCTGTCGATCAGCAGCCCGCTCGTGTCGAACACCACGAAATCGAACTGCTCGGCGATAAGCCGCAAGCGCTCGATCGCCTCCTTCTTACCGCAGCGGGTTCCGCCCAGGGGGTGGAGGTCGACTGGAATGTGGATCACGTGACAGAAGTCGTCGGGCAGGTAAGTCGCCAGCCAGTCGAGATTCTGCGCCCGCCAAGCATCGTAGATGTCGCCAAGGATAGCCCGCACCGTCTTCGCCATGATCCCCCTCCATGGTCCGCCGATGCATCAACGCTAACACGCGTTTAGGCGCGCGGCATCACGATTTAATCTGCCTACGGATGGTTTAACTGCAACGGTTGCCTGGAAAGCGGGCAGAACGGCAAATCGCTCCGTATGCGGCGGTTTGTCCGTGGTAGACTCGCGGCGCGGCCGCTGGAGGGCCGCGTCAAGGGGATGGATGTGCGGCGGCATCCTCATCAGAGGAGGAAGTGCCATGGAAGGGACGTTGGTCAATCTCATCGTTCAGATCATCGCCGGAGCCATCGGCGGGACGGCGGCCGGCAGCGCTCTGAAGGACCTCAGTATGGGCAAGGCCGGCGACGCCATCAGTGGGGCGGTCGGCGGCGGCGTGGTAGGCCAAATCCTGATGGCCGTGCTCGGCGGAGCGGCGGCTCCTGATGCCGCTGCCGCGGCGGGCGGATTGGATATTGGCGGCATCGTCAAGGATTTGGTTGGCGGCGGCGTGGGCGGCGCGGTGGTGATGGCCATTATCGGCGCCATCCGCAACGCCATGGCAAAATAGCCGAGGTTCGTCTGAGCCTGATTGCGGTTTTGCAACTCGCCGGCCTGGAGCTGACGCGAGGCTAGCGGGGCTTGTGGCTCTTCTGGCGCAGAGCCCGGGTGCCAGGTTTGCCGGCCTTCGAGCGTCCGCGCGATTTGCCGAGCGCGGCGAGGGGGAGTTCGCGGTTGTGCGGGCCCATCTCGTCGAGGCTCGGCTTGTGCGGGCGATTGATGTCCGCGTTACTTGAGCGCATTTGCTCGAGCTCGCTCTGACGGGCGAGCGGGTCGTCGGCGATGGCGAGCTCCATCTGGCGGAGGCGCTTGACCTCGTCTCTGAGCCGCGCGGCTTCCTCGAACTCGAGATCGGCGGCGGCGGCGCGCATGCGCTTCTCCATATCGGCAATGACGCCTTCGATATTGTGGCCGATGAGCGCCTGGTCGTCCTCGCCGAATCCCACGCCGGCGTCGACCAGCACGTGATCCCGCTCGTAGACCGAGGCCATGATGTCGCCGATGTGCTTCTTGATGCTCTCCGGCGTGATGCCGTTGGCCACGTTCCACGCGGTCTGCTTCTCGCGCCTGCGCGTCGTCTCGGCCATGGCGCGCTCCATCGATCCGGTGACGCCGTCGGCATAGAGGATCACGCGGCCGTCAATGTTGCGCGCGGCGCGGCCGATGGTCTGGATCAGCGACGTTTCCGACCGCAAGAAGCCTTCCTTGTCTGCATCGAGGATCGCCACCAGCGCGCACTCAGGAATGTCGAGACCTTCGCGCAGCAGATTGATGCCGATGAGCACGTCGAAAGCGCCGAGCCTGAGATCGCGGATGATCTCGATGCGCTCTAGCGTCTCGACGTCGGAATGCATGTAGCGCACGCGAATGCCCTGCTCGTGCATGTACTCGGTCAAGTCCTCGGCCATGCGCTTGGTGAGCGTGGTGACCAGCACGCGATAACCTTGCGCCACCACTTTGCGCGCCTCATCGATCAGGTCGTCGACTTGGGTGGAGGCGGGGCGGACCAGCACCGGCGGGTCGATCAGGCCCGTGGGGCGGATCACCTGCTCAGCGAAGGCGCCTTGCGTTTGCTCAAGCTCCCAGCCGCCAGGCGTGGCCGAGACATAGATGGTCTGCGGCCGCATGGCGTCCCATTCCTCGAAGCGCAGCGGCCTGTTGTCCATGCAGGAGGGGAGGCGGAAGCCATATTCGGCGAGCGTCGATTTCCGCCGGTAGTCGCCGCGGAACATGCCGCCAATCTGCGGCACGGTGACGTGGCTCT
>DASUZQ010000161.1:0-3690 GCA_036376815.1 Methyloceanibacter sp.
GCACGGCAACGATCTCGGCGCGCGCTCAACGCTCGACCTCGACGGCCTGCTCGACCTCATCTGAAGCCGATGCTCTTGGGACTTCTCGGCATCCTCGCCGGACTTGGGTTTCTCATCTGGCTGTCCTATCGCGGCTGGAGCGTGCTGCTGTTGGCACCGGCCGCCGCACTTGTTGCTGCTGGCGCGGCCGGCGAGCCGCTGCTGGCCCATTGGACCGAGACCTTCATGGGCGGCGCCGCGAAGTTCCTCGCGCAGTTCTTTCCGCTCTTTCTGCTCGGCGCCCTGTTCGGCAAGCTGATGGACGACAGCGGCTCGGTCGAAACCATCGCCAGGTTCATGACCGAGACGCTCGGAACGGCGCGGGCGATCCTCGCCGTGGCTCTCGCCGGCGCCATCGTCACCTATGGCGGCGTCAGCCTGTTCGTCGCCTTCTTCGTCCTAGTCCCCATGGCGCAGAGCTTGTTCAAGGCCGCCGACATCCCGCACCGGCTGGTGCCCGCTGCGATCGCGCTCGGCACCATGACCTTTACCATGTCGGCGTTGCCCGGCACCCCTGCCCTGCAAAATGCGATCCCGATGCCGTTCTTCGGCACCACGCCCTTCGCCGCGCCAGGCCTCGGCATCGTCGCCGCCGCCATCATGCTCGGCTTTGGACTGTGGTGGCTCAACCGCGCTGAAGCCGCCGCGCGCCGTGCCGGCGAGGGCTACGGCAAGCATGAGCCCCTGGATGTGGGAGCCCAGGAACAGACCGCACGCGAGCGCGCCGCCATCGCGAGCGAATTCGATCCCGCCGAGATTACGCATGGCCGACACGCCGCAGGCGCGCCGAGCGTGCTGGTGGCGTTCGTGCCGCTGATCGTCGTCATCCTGGTCAACCTCGCCATGAGCCTCTTCGTCCTGCCGCGCCTTGACACGAGCTATCTCGCCGAAGCGCGCTGGGGTGCCACCTCGCTTGCCGCGGTCGGCGGCGTGTGGGCCGTGGTGGTGGCCCTGTTCGCGGCGATCCTGACGCTGATTGCGCTTAACTACCAGCGCCTGCCGTCTCTGCGCGAAAGCATGGACGCCGGCGTCAACGCCTCGGTGCTCCCTGCCATCAGTGTGGCGAGCCTTGTCGGCTTCGGCGCGGTGATAGCGGCGCTTCCCGCCTTCACGCTAGTGCGGGATTGGGTGCTATCCATCGGAGGCGGTCCGCTCGTCTCGCTTGCGGTCGCCACCAATATTCTCGCCGCGTTGACTGGGTCGGCCTCATGCGGCCTCACCATTGCCCTCGATGCGCTGGGCGAAACCTATCTTCGCCTCGCCTCCGACCATGGCATCGATCCCGCGCTGCTGCACCGCGTCGCCGTGATGAGCGCCGGCACGCTCGACAGCCTGCCGCATAATGGCGCGGTCGTGACGCTGCTCGCCGTCTGCGGCGTGACCCACAGCGACAGCTACAAGGATATCTTCGTGGTGGCGATCGTGGGTGCACTCCTCGCGCTTGCTGCCGTCATCGTGTTGGGTTCGATCTTCGGGTCGTTCTGAGCTAGGGTCGGCGCCAATGCTCTCAGATCGCCAAACCCGCGCCATGCTGGCCATTTGCACGACGATCCTCGTCGCGGCGGCGCTCTACTTCACCCGCTCCATCATGGCCCCCCTCGCCTTCGCAATCTTCATGGTCGCCCTTGTTTGGCCGTTGCAGCGGGCGCTGGAAAGAAAACTCCCGCAGGCCGTCGCATTGTTGCTGACCCTGTTATTGACCGTCGCTGTGGTCGTTGCTGTCAGCTCCATGGTCACCTGGGCCTTGAGCGTTGAGCGCGAATGGTTGGTCGGTCATGCCGCGCGCTTCCAGACCATCTATGCCGAATGGGCGCACTGGCTTGAGGAGCATGAGATCTTCGTCGTCGGTCCGCTGACAGAACGGTTCGACGTGATGTGGCTCGTGCGCCTCTTTCAAACCCTGATCGGGCACATCAATACCCTTGTCGGTTTCGCCGTCCTCGCCTTCATCTTCTTGATGTTGGCCCTGATGGAGACCGGCGATTTCCGCGAGCGGCTTGCGCTCGCAAGCAAGCAGGCAAAGGGGCCGGATTTCGCCGAAGTCGGCGAGGAGATCGCGGCCAAGATCCGCAAATACATGATCGTGCGCACGCAGATGAGCGCGCTCACCGGGTTTGCAGTGTGGGCCTGGGCGATGGTTTCCGGCCTGGAATTGGCGCCGGCCTGGGGCATCATCGCCTTCGTAGTGAACTATATCCCCTTCATCGGCTCCTTCATCGCGACACTGCTGCCGAGCCTCTTCGCCGTGGCGCAATTTGGGACCTTGCATGACAGTCTCTTCGTCTTCCTCGGCATGTTCGCGATCCAGTTCGCCATCGGCAATTATCTCGAGCCGCTGGTCGCGGGCGCGGCGCTCTCCATTTCGCCGCTGGCCGTCGTGTTCGCCGTGTTCTTCTTCGGGTTCCTTTGGGGAATGCCCGGCGCCTTTCTAGGCGTTCCGATCCTGATCGCCATCCTCATGCTCTGTGCGCACTATCCTTCCACAAGATGGATCGCGACGCTCCTGTCAGGCAAACCGGAAGCGCGTGAAACGAAATGACGGGCTCGAACGATCGAGGCGCGCTGGAGAAACCGGTCATCGATCCTCGCCACGGCGACGTCGAAACCGATTTCTCGAGCACCAAGCAGCACTCCATGCTCTCGCTCGCCGGCGGCTTGCTCGTGGAGATCAGCCTGCCCAAGCTCATCATGGCCTGGACGCTGTTGCTTCTCGTCCCGGGTCTTCTGCTCGGGCTTGGCCCGATCGTCGCTTCGGAGTGGGTTCGCGCCCTGTCAGGCTCGGTCGCGGCACCTGCAATCGGGTTCTGGTCCATGCTCGTCCTCGCCGCCGTCCTTGCTATCGGCTATTTCGGCTGGCGGGCGCTGTTCCGCCTGGTCGAGGGCAGTTTCTGGGCTTTGAATTCCGTCGTGGTGCAGCCGGGCTACGCCACGGTGCGCGAAGTCCTGCGCCAGATCGCCGAACGCTCGTTCGCCAAATCGGCGAGCAAAGATCAGTACGCGAGGCTGCGCGCGGCGTCGGCCCTTGCCGCCGGCCTCCTGATCTGCGGCCTCGCGCTCCTCATGCTCTATCTTGTCTGGCCGAGCGCGGAGCTGTTCGGCACCTTCGCCGAAATTGGATCTTGGCAGAGCCTCATCGGCGTGGCGCTCGCCAATAGCATCGTCCTGATCAGCGCCTATCTTGCCGTCGTCGCCCTCATCTGGGGCGTGGCCGACGCGACCATGGCTCAGCCCCGCGACCTCGACGCCTTCGACCGGCGGCCGGACAATGCCCGGCTGTGGCGGGTCGTGCATTTGTCGGACGTCCACGTCGTCGGCGAGCGCTACGGCTTTCGCATCGAGAGCGGACGGTCCGGCCCGCGCGGCAATGAACGCTTCAGGCGGGTGTTGAGCGAGCTTGAAGCGATCCACGCTAAGACCCCGCTCGATCTCGTCCTGATCACCGGCGACATGACCGACGCCGGCACCTCAGCCGAGTGGGCCGAGTTCCTTGACGCCATGAAGGCCCATCCCAAGCTCGCCGAGCAGGTGCTGATCCTGCCAGGCAATCACGATCTCAACATCGTGGACCGGGCCAACCCTGCGCGCATGGATCTGCCGACGAGCCCGAGCCGGCGCTTGCGCCAGCTTCGCACGCTGTCCGCCACGCTGGAG
>DASUZQ010000162.1:0-2757 GCA_036376815.1 Methyloceanibacter sp.
AGGGCCGATTTTCGGCCAGCAAGAAGCCGCCTCGAAGTTCTTTTGATGCTTGAATCCAAAGGGGAAAACCCCTCAAGGGACGCCGTGCCCACCAACCCCGATTTCGACGATCTTCTCGCCACCGCGCACGCCCTCGCCGACCAGGCCGGTGCGGTCATATTGCCGCATTTCCGGACAGCGTTGGCGATTGACCACAAAGGCGGCGCCCTGTTCGATCCGGTCACCGCCGCCGATCTTGCCGCCGAGACCGCCATCAGGTCGGCGCTTGCCGCCACCCACCCGGCCCACGGCATTGTCGGGGAGGAGTTCGGATCGACCGGGACGGGCGCCGATTATTGCTGGATCATCGATCCGATCGACGGCACCCGAGCCTTCATCGTCGGCCAGCCGCTATGGGGCACCCTGATCGGGCTTGTGCGAAACGGCGTGCCTCTGCTCGGCCTCATGAACCAGCCGTTCACCGGCGAGCGCTACTGGAGCGGGGAACGGCAAAGCTATTTCCGCCATTCGAGCGGCATCGAGCAGACCATCCACACCCGGGCTTGCGCGAACTTGAGCGAAGCTCTGCTCACCGCTTCGAGCCCGGACCTGTTCGAGACCCAAGAGGAGCAAGCCCGCTTCGCCGCGCTCGCAAGCGCCGTGCGCCTCAGGCGCTTCGGCGGCGACTGCTACAATTACTGCCTGCTCGCTCTCGGCCAGATCGACCTGGTGGTCGAGGCGGGGCTCAAGGATTTCGACATCGTGCCGCTGATCCCGATCATCGAGCGCGCCGGCGGCGTGGTCTCGACCTGGGAGGGCGGCGACCCGCGCCAAGGCGGCCGCATCCTGGCCGCCGGCGATCCGCGCCTGCATGAGCAGGCGGTGAAGATTCTCTCCCGGTAGCTAAGCGACGATGGGCTCGCCGAGCTTGCTCGTGACCGCGCCAGGCACGAAGGCATCGAACGCCGCCCAGAACTGCTCGCGGATCAGGTCGCGCTCCTGCAGGATCTCGTGGCGCGATCCTCTGAGCAGAATTTGCGTGCCAACCCTCAGCCGATCGGCGAACAACTCGATCGCCTTGCTCGACACGATGCGGTCGTCGCCGGCGGCGAGCATCAAGATCGGGACCCGGAGGCGGTCCGGAAACCGGTCGCTGTTGACCGCGGCCATAGCTGAGAGCGCCCCGCGCACCCAGCCGATGGTCGGCGCGCCCACGGCAAGCGCCGGAGCCGCGTTCGCCACCGACAGATTGCGCAGGAAGCGCTCGTGGTCGCCGGTCAGCGGATTGCCCTCGAAGGTCTGATTGGCGACATATTCCTTCATGCCGCCAGGCACCGCGATCCTGCCCAACCCGCACAGCGACAACCCGGTGGTGATCCCTGACACCGCGGCCGGAGGCATCGGCAAGCCGACGATCTCGAGCATCGGCGCCGTCAGCACCATGCGCGAGAACCAGCATCCCCGCATGGTCGCCGCCTTGAGCAGCACGGTCCCCCCCATGGAATGGCCAAGCGCGTAGTAAGGGGGCGGACAATCCGGCAGCGCCACCTCGTTCATGAAGCGCGCGACGTCGTCCTCGTAATCGTTGAAGCTCTTGACGTGGCCTTTGAGCGAATTCCGCATGAGCCGGCCGGAGCCGCCCTGCCCGCGCCAATCGAGCACCGCCACGGCAAAGCCCCTGCGCCGGAGCTCGCCCACCACCTCGAAATATTTTTCGATGAACTCGCTGCGCCCGGGGAAGATGCAGACCGTGCCGTGCCGCTCTTTGAGCGCCGAGCGCCAGCGCGCATAGCGCAACGGCACGCCGCCTTTGCCCTTCAAGAATCCGACCGAGACGCCGAGCGGGATTGGGTTCTTAGGAGTTGCGACCAGGTCCATGATGCTGAAATTCTCCTTTTTTCAGCCTCTTGGCAAATCGGTTTTATTATTGTGAATCATGCGATTACGCACCCTTGACGGTCTAAATATTGGTTCCCATATGTCGGTGCGCGCAAGGCCTCAAGGCTTGCGCAAATTCAACACGCCCGGCTCGAAGTCGAGCGGGCCCCCAACATATCGCTTCTCAAGGAGGATGTGACATGAGGCACTTTGATCTTACCCCGCTTTATCGCTCAACCATCGGCTTCGACCGCCTCGGCTCGTTGCTCGACACCCTCGGCGCCTTCGAGGGCGACACTCCGAGCTACCCGCCCTACAACATCGAGCGCGTAGGCGAGAACGAGTATCGCATCAGCATGGCGGTCGCCGGTTTCGGCGAGCAGGACCTCACCATCGAGGTGAAGGAGAACACGCTCTCGATTCGTGGCGAGAAGCAGACTGAGGTCGAGCAGAGCACCTATCTGCATCGCGGCATCGCCGGCCGCAGCTTCGAGCGCAGGTTCCAGCTTGCCGACCACGTGGTGGTGAAGGGCGCGAACCTCGAGAATGGGCTGCTGCACGTCGACCTCGTGCGCGAGCTGCCCGAGGCGATGAAGCCCCGCACCATTCCGATCGAGACCAAGAGCGACAAGCCCAGGGTCATCGTCAGCAAGGCCGCGTAAGCGCTTCGCTCCAACTCATCGATTGCCGAAGGGCGCCTTCGCAAAATCGAGGGCGCCCTTTTTTATGCCGTGGCGGAATTGCTGGGTCTTCCCCGACCCAGGCGGCGTCCGGCAAGCTTAATCCTGCTTGTGCGGCCATTGGAAATCTGTCATTTTGAGGACAAATAGGACAGGCTTGCTGACCTTTGTGGCTGAAGGATCAGCCGGAAGCTCCAGGCTGGCGTGCGGGTCCCGGAGT
>DASUZQ010000163.1:0-2777 GCA_036376815.1 Methyloceanibacter sp.
GCGCTTGCCGCCCAACAAGGCGAAAGCACAACGGACCTCAAAGATCTGCAAAAAGAAGTCGAGGCGCTCAAGGCAAAGCTCGGGGCGCTGGCCGAAGCGCATCTCGCCGGCGACACGTCGGACCTCGCCCCTCAGCTCACCACACTCGATCAGCGAATTGCCAAGCTCGAAGCGACGCTCCCTGAGCTCTCCACCGCCATCGACCGCTCGTCGGCAAGCGCCAAATCCGGAGCCGCGGCGATCGCCTTTGCCAATTTGCGTAACGCGGTCGCCGCCGGGCGTCCCTACGCCGCCGAGCTTGCCGCGCTCAAATCCCTCATTCCCGATCTTGGCGATCTCGGCGCGCTCCCCTCTCACGCCGAAACCGGCATCCCGACCCTGGCCGCGCTCGCCGACACCCTGACAAAACTCGCAGAGGCGAGCGCCGCTCCGCCGCCGGCCCCAGCCCAGACCTCGATCCTCGACAGCATGATGGCGAGCGCGAAGTCGGCGATTTCCATCCGCCGCATCGGCGCCGACGCGACCGGGGACGAGCCTACCGCCGTGCTGGCAAGAGCGGAAGCGGCGCTGAACCAAGGCAATCTTGAAGCCGCCATCAAGGAGGTCGAGTCGCTGCCCGCGCCCTCCCCCGATCCGTTTGCCGGCTGGCTGGCCGACGCTCAGGCACGGGCCTCCGCAAACGACAGTTTGAGCAAGCTCGAAAGCACGGTGCTCGTCTCCCTCGGCGGCGGCGCGGCCCCTGAAGCAAAGCCTTGAACCGATGATCCGCGTCCTCGTCTTCGTCATTGGCGTCATCGCCGCGGCCTTGTCGCTCGCTTGGCTCGCCGACCGGCCTGGCGCCATCACCATCGTGTGGCTCGGCTACGAGATCAAAACCAGCGCCTTCGTCGGGGCGCTTGCTCTTGCCGCTCTTGTGACCGTGCTGATCCTTGCCTGGGCGCTGGTGCGCTATCTCTTCTCCCGGCCTGCCGCCATCGCCGCCTACCGGCAGGATCGCCGCCGCCGCCAAGGCTTCGACGCGCTGACCCGCGGGCTTCTCGCCATCGGCGTCGGCGACCGGGCCCAGGCGCAACGCTACGCAGGCGTGGCGCGCCGCAATCTTCCCAACGAGCCGCTCACCGCCTTGCTCAAAGCGCAAGCAGCCCAGCTCAAGGGCGACCGCGCCTCGGCGCGGCGCGCCTTCGAGGCGATGCTCGACCGCCCTGAGACCGAGCTCTTGGGACTGCGCGGACTGTTCCTCGAGGCCAAGCGTGGCAACGACAACAGCGCTGCTCGCGCCCTCGCCGAGCAGGCGGTGCGCACCGATCCGCACGCCGGCTGGAGCGTGAACGCGCTGTTCGACATGCAGGCGCGCGAGGGCGATTGGGAAGGCGCTCTCGCCACGCTGGCCGTGGCGCGCAAGCATGGCAATGTCGAGCCTGACGTGGCGCTCAGGCGGCGCGCCGTGCTGCTCACCGCCGAAGCCCGCGATCTTGAATCCTCGCAGCCTGACAAGGCGCTGGCGCTTGCCACCGAAGCGTTGCGGCTGGCGCCCTCGCTGATACCGGCGGCGGAGATCGCCGGACGGCTGCTCGCCTCCAAGGGCGAGAGCCGGCAAGCAGGCCGCCTCGTCGCCCGCACCTGGAAGCTCGCGCCGCATCCGGACCTCGCCACCGTCTACGCCTTCGCCAAGCCTGGCGAGTCGCCGCGCGATCGGCTGAGGCGGGTCGAGCATCTTGCAAGCCTCACGCCTGGCGACATCGAGGGACCGATCGCCATCGCCGTTGCCGCTATCGAAGCGCGCGATTGGCAGCGGGCTGAGGACGCCATCTCTCCCTATCTGCATGACCGGCCGCCAGCTCGCATCTGCGCCTTGATGGCGCGCATCGAGGCCGGCGAAGGCAACAAGGGCCGCGAGCGCGAATGGCTTGCCCGTGCCGTGCGCGGCCCACGCGACCGGGCCTGGATCGCCGACGGCTATATCTCCGACCGCTGGCTTCCGGTCTCTCCGGTCACCGGCGCCGTCGACGCCTTCGAATGGAAGGCCCCGGTGGACGCCATCGGGCGCGGCGACGCGACCTTGCTGATCGAGGAAAGCCACGAGCCGCCGGAGCCGCCGCCCGCGTTGAAGGTTGCCGCCCCGGTGAAGGAGAAAGCCGAGCCAAAAAAGCCCGAGCTTGTGCTGCCCCGGACGCCAGCATCCAGCGATGGCGCCTCCCCGCCGAGGCCGGTGGAGTCGGGGCAAACGCGCCCGACTGTTCCTCCGGTCACACCGGTCCCACCCGCGACGCCTCGCGAGCAGCCGGCCCAAGTGCGGTCAAAACCGGAGTTCTACGTGGCGCCGCCCATCCCCGACGATCCGGGGGTTGCACCCGCCGATCCGGACGAGAGCCCTGCCTCGCTCGAGCGCCTACGCGCGGCGCAAATCCGCTAAACTCGCGGGCGATCGAACGGAGCCCCAACTTGCCATAGCCGGACATTGGCATTAAGCACGGGGCGCGCAGCCATCTTGCGATAAGCCGCCGCTTCCTCGCGCATGCCGCAATAGCTCAGCTGGTAGAGCACATCATTCGTAATGATGGGGTCGGGGGTTCGAATCCCTCTTGCGGCACCAATTCCTTTGTGTCCGGCCCGAACATCCCCGTTCGATCCGCACCGAGATGGCCACGCAGAAATAACCGCCGGAGCGGATGAAAGCCCGCGTGCCGTGGTGCGGTCCGCCCGCACATCCCCCGGCCCTCGCAAGTGACCATGGACGCCCACGCACGCGCGCGGCAGTATGCGGAACGCAACGGATC
>DASUZQ010000164.1:0-4652 GCA_036376815.1 Methyloceanibacter sp.
GTGTAAGGGCCGCCGTCATGGTTCTCGAGCGCGAAGGAGTTGCGCTCGAGCAGATCGAAGATGGCGACCTCGCGCTCATGCTCGACGTCCGTCGAGTTGCGGCCGATCGATCCGGAATCGAGCGTCACCTCGACGAGCCGCGCCTGCTCGGGTGAAAGCTCCTGCTGTTGCCCCTCGGTCATTTTCGTCAGTCCCGCAGGTTCAACCGAATGGCGACGGATCGGCGGTGAGCTTCGAGCCCTTCGGCGCGCGCCAAGGTCATGGCGGCGGGCCCGAGCGCGCTCAAGCTATCGGCGTCAAGCTTGAGGATCGAGGTGCGCTTCATGAAGTCGAGCACGCCGAGGCCCGAGGCGAAGCGGGCACTCCGCGCCGTGGGGAGGACGTGGTTCGGCCCCGCCACATAGTCGCCGATGACCTCGGGCGTGTAACGGCCGAGAAAAATCGCGCCAGCATTGCGGATCGCTGCAGACAAGGACTCGGGATCGGCGGTGGCGATTTCGAGGTGCTCCGGTGCGAGGCGATCGACAAGCGCCGGCGCCTCGTCGAGGCTCTCGACCACAATGACGGCGCCGAAATTCTCCCAGCTCGCCCCGGCCACGCTTGCGCGCGGGAGCGTCGCAAGCTGGGCTTCGACGGCGGCAACGACGGCGCGGCCAAAGCCCTCGTCGTCGGTGATCAGGATCGACTGCGCCGCTGCATCGTGCTCCGCCTGGGCGAGGAGATCGGCGGCGATCCAGGCAGGATCGTTGTCCTTATCGGCGATGACCACGACCTCTGACGGGCCCGCGATCATGTCGATGCCGACCTGTCCGAACACCTGGCGCTTGGCAGCCGCCACATAGGCGTTGCCGGGTCCCACGATCTTGACCACAGGGGCGATCGTCTCGGTGCCATAGGCAAGGGCAGCGATCGCCTGCGCCCCACCGATGCGATAGATCTCATCGACGCCCCCAAGCGCCGCCGCCACGAGCACCAGAGGATTGAGCACTCCCTCGGGCGCCGGCACCACCATGACGACGCGCTCGACCTCAGCCACCTTGGCGGGAACCGCATTCATCAGCACCGAGCTCGGATAGCTTGCCGTTCCCCCCGGCACATAAAGCCCGACGGACTGAACCGGCGTCCAGCGGAAGCCGAGCGCCACGCCCTGATCGTCGACATAGCAGTCGCTCGCCGGAACCTGGCGGCGGTGATGGTCGAGAATGCGGTCGCGGGCAAGCTCGAGCGCGGCAACGGTCTTGGCGTCGACGCCGGCCCTCGCCTCCGCGATCTCCGCAGGGGTCACGCGCATGCCGATCTTGCGCAGGTCTACTCGGTCGTAGCGCAAGGTCAGATCTATCAGGCCAGCGTCCTTGTCGCGGCGCACGCGGTCGATGATCGCGGCAACCGCCTCATTGACGTCGGCGGAGGACTCCCTCTTGGCCGCAAGAAGCGCGCCGAAGCGGGTCTCGAAGTCCGCCGCCCTCTGCTCGAGCCATAAGGCCATGGTGTGGGGGAGGCCCGAGGATCAGGAGTCAGCCCCGGGCTCTGCGCCAGGGTGCTGCGGTTTTGAGCGGGCGCGCCAAGCAGGCCCAAGATCGGTGAGCTCGGCCTCGATGCATTCGACGTGGAGGCGGATCGAGGCGTCGCCGGAAAAAGTCAGCGTCACATAGCCGCTCGGGTGATCGCTCGGCTCGAAGCGGACGGCAAGCAGAGACAGCACCCGGTCGGAGGAAGAAGGCTTAAGCGACCTGATCTGGGCGCCGAGCACGCGATCGAAGCGCAGCGCCGTGCGCCTGCGCTCGTTGGTGTTGCTGGCGGCGGGCTTCGCCGCCTTCTCCCAGTTGAAGCGGTTGAGAATGGCGGCGAAGCGCTTTTGCGACGGCACGTAGGCCAGGTCCGCGACCCGCACCACAGCATCCTGCAGGTGCGACGACACGATCTCGAGATCCTGTTCATCGAGCGCAATCAGCTTGAGTTGGCTGTCGGCCATCGGGGGCATTCCGGCTAGGACCGTACCGCCTCTAAGGGGGAGGTAATGCGGTCTCTTCGTCATTCGTCGGCGCTAGGGCCTAGCATGCTAGCCGACGAGGCGAAACCGGCAAAGTGCCGAAAGCGGGCCTAGCCCGAAAGCCGTTCGATATGGGCGCCGCACTGGCGCAGCTTGTCCTCGATGCGCTCGAAGCCGCGGTCGAGATGGTAGACACGGCCGATCATGGTTTCGCCCTTCGCGGCGAGGCCGGCGATGATCAGGGAGACCGAAGCGCGCAGATCCGTGGCCATGACTTGCGCACCGGCGAGACCCTGCACCCCGGTGACCATTGCGGTGTCGCCCTTGAGGTCGATACGGGCGCCGAGCCGCGCCAGTTCCTGCACATGCATGAAGCGGTTCTCGAAGATCGTCTCCCGCACGGTGGAGGTGCCTTGCGCCATGCACATCAGCGCGATGAGCTGGGCCTGCAGGTCGGTCGGGAAGCCCGGGAAGGGCTCGGTGTCGACGGCAACCGGCCGGAGGCCGCCGCCGTTCCTTGCCACTTTGAGGCCTGAGGGCGTCTCCTCGATCTCGACGCCGCTCGAGCGCAACAGGTCGAGCGCGCTCTTCAGAAGATCGGCGCGGGTATTTTGCAGAAGCACGTCGCCGCCGGTCATGGCCGCAGCCATGGCGTAGGTGCCGGTCTCGATACGATCGGGCAGCACGGTATGCTCCGCACCATGCAGATGACCCACGCCCTCAACCTCCAAGGTCGCGCTGCCGATGCCGCCGATCTTGGCGCCCATCTTCTTGAGGCAGATCGCGACGTCGGCGACTTCAGGCTCGCGCGCCGCGTTCTCGATCAGAGTGTCGCCGCGGGCAAGCACGGCGGCCATTAGCGCATTGTGGGTGGCGCCGACCGAGACCTTGGACAGCGAGACCCTGGCGCCGGTCAGCCCCTTCGGCGCCTTGGCGATGACATAGCCGCCCTCGAGCTCGATCGAGGCGCCGAGCGCCTCAAGCGTGGTCAGATGCAAATCGACAGGCCGCGTGCCGATGGCGCAGCCTCCGGGCAGTGAAACCTTGGCCTCGCCGCAACGGGCAAGAAGCGGCGCGAGCACCCAAAAGCTCGCCCGCATGCGCGAGACCATCTCGTAGGGAGCGGTGGTATCGACGATCTCGGCCGACTTGAGCTTGAAGGTCTGGCCGTCGGTGGTCGCCTGGCCCACCTTCTTGCCGACCACGGTGATGTCCACCCCGTGATTGCCGAGAATGCGGCCGAGCAGCGTCACGTCGGCGAGCCTCGGGACGTTGCGCAAAACCAGAGTTTCGCGGGTCAGCAGGCTCGCAATCATCAAGGGCAATGCGGCGTTCTTTGCCCCGCTGATGGGAATCGTGCCCGTCAAGCGCTCGCCGCCAACAATGCGAATGCGGTCCATGGCGTCCCCCTATCCTCGCCTTGATCCCCCCTCGCGCGAAACCGCCGTATGACCGCAGATTTCGCTTGAACCTCTTATCTTACCCGAAAAGTCTCAAAACTTTTCAAGTTCATGTTCGAAGGGCAAAGATTTGGTTCGTTCCCTGGCTTTGCCGGGCGCCGAAGGGGGCCAAATTCTAAGACTTATCCCCGTCCCCGTCGGGCTTCTGCCGATCATTGCCTCCAGATGTGGCAGCCTCGCGGCGGGCGCGGGCTTGCGCTTTCCGCTTGCCGAGATTGGCGCGCAGCGCCTCGTCCAGCCGGTCACGACGGGATTTGGCCCCGCCCTTGGCTTTCGCATCGTCCCGCCCATGCGTCATGGCCAAGCCTATACCGACTGCCTTCGAGGGGAAATGCCGGGCAAGCTTGCATGGATTTTCCCGCTATGGCAGGGTCCGCGCGCCATGCGAGGAGGCTATATTTCTCGCCTCGGTGCGCCTATCTAGCTGTTCTCTTGCCGCCGTAGCTCAGTGGTAGAGCACGTCATTGGTAATGACGGGGTCAGTAGTTCAATCCTACTCGGCGGCACCATCAGCCACAAAAAATCTCGCCGGAGAGCAGCTGGCCGCCGCTATGATCCCGCTCACCTGAAGGCGGCCCCAGGGAACGCCCCGCATGCGCGACCTCGAAGACCACACCCTCATCGTGCTGCTCATCGCGGTCTCGGTGGCCTTTGCCTGGATTCTCTGGCCGTTCTACGGCGCGATCCTGTGGGCAACGGTGCTCGCCATCGTGTTTGCGCCGCTCTATCGCCGGCTATTCAGCGCTATGGGGGGACAGCGCAACCTTGCCGCGCTTGCGAGCATGCTGATCATCGTCACCTTGGTGATCCTGCCCTTGACGCTGACGGCCGCGTCACTGCTGCAGGAAGCAACAAATCTGTACGAGAACATCGAGGCCGGTCAGACGGATTTCGGCCAGGCTATCAAGCAGGTCATCGACGCCTTGCCGACCTGGGCGACCGATATCCTTGATCGCCTCGGCTTGACCGACTTAAGCGCAATCCAATCGCGCTTTTCGGCTGCCCTGGTCCAGGGCAGCAAGGTCATCGCCGCGCAGGCGCTCAGCGTCGGCAAGGGCACGGCAAACTTCATCATCAGCCTGTTCATCATGCTCTATCTCTTGTTCTTCTTTTTGCGCGACGGGGCAGCACTGGCCGGGCGCATCAAGGATGCGATCCCGCTCCCCGCCGGGCAGAAGCGCGAGCTCTTCACCAAGTTCACC
>DASUZQ010000165.1:0-5136 GCA_036376815.1 Methyloceanibacter sp.
AGGCTGAAGCCCGGCGAGACGGTCGCGGTGCTTGGAGCCGCCGGCGGCGCGGGTCTCGCCGCCGTCGAGATCGCCAAGCTCATGGGCGGGCGCGTCATCGCCGTCGCCTCCTCGGCCGAGAAGCTTGCCGTCGCCAAGGCGCATGGTGCTGCCGAGGGCATCGACTATCAGACGGAAGATCTGAAGATCAGGCTCAAGGAGCTTGCGGGAGGAACCGGCGTCGATGTGCTCTACGATTGCGTCGGCGGCCCTTACGCGGAACCGGCGTTAAGGGCCATGGCGTGGGAGGGGCGCTATCTCGTGGTCGGCTTCGCTGCCGGTGAGATCCCGCGCCTTCCGCTCAATATCGTGATGCTCAAAGGCTGCTCGGTGGTTGGCGTTTTGCTGAGCGGCTTCGTCGCCCGCCATCCGGATCGGCACCGGGCCAATATGGCCATGCTGCTTGAGTGGGCCCAAGAGGGGAAGATCAAGCCGCACATCCACGGTGTCTTCCCGCTCGCCGAGACGGCAGACGCGCTCCGCCTCATCGAGGGACGCAAGGTCACCGGCAAGGTGATCGTCAACCCTCAGCTTTGAAGAAGACGTAAATGGCCGAGACAAGCCCGGCCATGACGAGGTCTTATTACGTTGTCTTCGGCAGCTCTTTGTCGAGGGCGCGGGCAGCGGCGGCGCGGTGGGTCGGCGTGATGTGTGCCGAGACGAGCGCGAGCACCGCGGTGAACAGGGCGGCGTCGTCGGCAAAGCCGAGCCCGGCGATGATGTCGGGAAGGAAATCGAAGGGCAGGATGAAGTAGGCGATGGCCGCGAGCAGCATGCCGCGGACACGCATTGGGGTGGCCGGGTCGAGCGCGCAGTAATATCCCGCGACGAGGTCCTCGACGAACGGAACCTGGCCCGCGAAGCGCCTCAGCTTCGACCAGAAATCGGTGCGCGCCCGCTTCTCCCATTCGGCAAATTTGCGCAAGGAAATCTCCCTGCCGAGAGCCGCATTGCGGAGGTCGCTCGCGTTGTCGAAAGCCATCATGGTCGTATCCTCGCCAGGTACGAAGAAGCCGAAATTCCCCAATGAGATAAGACGGGCGTGGCGCCTTCGCAAGAAGCCAGAATCATGAGCGCCGCATGGGGCCATTCGCGCCTTGTCTTGGGCGCGTCCTCATGCGAAGCAGCCAGCCATGGCCGCCACCCGCATCCTCTTCGTCTGCCTCGGCAATATCTGCCGCTCGCCGATGGCCGAAGGCGTGTTCCGCCGCGTGGCCGAGGAGGAGGGGCTGATCGACCGCTTCGAGATCGATTCGGCGGGTCTTGGCGATTGGCATATCGGCCAGGCCCCGGATCATCGCGCCCAGAAGGCGGCGCGGTCCCGCGGCGTGGACATCTCCAGCCAGTCGGCAAGGCAAGTGGTGTATGAGGATTTCGACCGGTTCGACCTTGTGCTCGCCATGGACGGCTCCAACCTTGCTGAGCTCAAGGCCCGGGCGCCGCATGAAGCGCGCGGGAAGATCCGTCCCTTCCTCGATTTCGCGCCCCATGTCGGGACCAAGGACGTGCCCGATCCCTTCTTCGGCGGCGCCGAGGGCTTCGATCACGTGCTCGACCTGATCGAGGCTGCCTCGCGGGGTCTGCTTGCCTCGCTCACCGGCAAGGAAAAGGTGCAGGCGAAGCGCGGCGCCTAGATCTCCAGCGGATAGGCGGCTTCAACCACATAGGGGCCGCCCCCGACGGAAGCGCGCGAGGAGAACAGCACGAACCGGGTCACCTCGAAGGGCTCGCTCGAGAACCCGCCTTGGCGCTCAAGATAGGTGGCGACGGATTCGGAGCTCGTGCCTCTCAAGCGCGCCACGGTGACGTGGGGCGTATAGTTGCGCGGCTCCGGCGGCAGGCCGGCCGCGCGCGCCGCGCGCTCATGGGCGCGTTGCAACGATTCGAGCGCGCTGCTCGGGGCGATGCCGGCAAAGATCGCCCGGGGCTTCCTGCCGCCAAAACTGCCAAGCGCGTTGAGCCTGAGCTCAAAGGGCTGGACGGCGATGTCTCCCAGGCCGTGCGCGAAGTCGCGCGCCGTGGTGCCGTCGACGTCGCCGAGAAAGCGCAGCGTCACATGGTAGTTCTCGGGATCGATCCAGCGCGCGCCGTTGAGGCCCGCCCGCACGAGGGTCAGCCGGCGCGCCACGGCAGCTGGTATCTCGATTCCGGAAAACAGCCTCGGCATTCCGCTTCCTCGGCGAAGGCTTAAGGGCAGGGATTGGGATAGGTGAGGTGAAGTTGCTCGATATCTTGGATTACTGCGTCGGACAATCTGAGCAGGCAACCCTCAATATCGGTTTTTAACTGGGCAAGAGTCGTCGCGCCAATGATGGTTGACGTGACGAAAGGCCGCGAAGCGGTGAAGGCAAGCGCCATTTGCGTAGGGTCGAGGCCATGGGCCTGCGCCAAGGCAACATAGGCCGAGATGGCGCGAGGGCCATTGCCCATCTCGTAGCGGCCCAGGCGGTCGAACAGTCTCTTGCGTGAGCCTTCGGGAAGCGCGCCGCCCTCATATTTGCCGGTGAGGTAGCCCTGGCCGAGCGGCGAATAGGCAAGCAGGCTCACCTGCTCGCGATAGAAGATCTCGGCGAGCCCGGTCTCGAAGGAGCGATTGACGAGGTTGTAGGCGTTCTGGATCGAGACGATGCGCGGGAGCGAAAGGTTCTCGGCCGCCTTGAGAAAGCTCATCACCCCCCATGGCGTCTCGTTGGACAGGCCGATGAACCTGACCTTGCCTTGCTTCACGAATTCGCCGAGCACGCCGAGGATGTCCTCGATCGAATGGCTTTCGCCCTCCTTGTGCACATAGTCGAGGCCTTCGAAGATGCGCATCGGCCGGTCCGGCCAGTGAAGCTGGTAGAGATCGATATGATCGGTGTTGAGCCGCTTGAGGCTCCCGTGGAGCGCCTCGATGAGCTGGGTGCGGCTTTGCCGACCGGGAGAGCCGTCCTTGCGCAGCCAGTTCATCTTGGTGCGGCCGATCGCCTTAGTCGCCAGCAGGACCTTGTCACGAGCCTTCCGCGAGGAAAGCCAGCTGCCGATGATGGATTCGGTGCGCCCTTGGGTCTCGGGCTTGGGCGGAACCGGATAGATTTCGGCGGCGTCGAACATTGTGATGCCGCGATCGAGCGCGTAATCCATTTGCGCGTGGCCGTCGGATTCCGTGTTCTGCTCGCCAAAGGTCATGGTGCCGAGTGAGATGGCGCTGACATGCACGCCGCTGCGGCCAAGCTCGCGATATTCCATGCCCCTCCACCTCAATATTGGTGGCGCGCCTCTTGGGCGACGGTTTCGAGATACCGCCCGTAATAGGTGTTCTTCAACGAGGCCGCGATCCGCAACAGCTGCTCGGCGTCGATAAAGCCGCCGCGATAGGCGATCTCCTCGATGCAGGCGATCATCCAGCCTTGGCGCTGCTCGATGGTCCGCACGAACTCGGCGGCGTCGAGAATGGAGTCGGGCGTGCCGGTGTCGAGCCAGGCGAAGCCGCGCCCCATGCGCTCGCAGGCTAACTCGCCAAGCGCGAGATAAGCGAGATTGACGTCGGTGATCTCAAGCTCGCCGCGCGAGGACGGCTTGAGGTTTGCGGCGATGTCGAGCACGCGGTTGTCGTAGAAATAGAGACCGGTCACCGCCCAATGGGATTTCGGGGAGATCGGCTTCTCCACGATGCCCACCGGCTTGCCGGCATCGTCGAACTCGACGACGCCGTAGCGCTCGGGATCGTTCACCAGATAGGCGAACACGGTGCAGCCTGAGGCCCGCGCCATGGCCCGCTGCAGCATCGGGGTCAAGCCGGTGCCGTAGAACATGTTATCGCCGAGGACGAGGGCGCAACGGCCGTTGCCGACGAACGCGCGGCCGATGATGAAGGCCTGGGCAAGGCCCTCGGGCTTCGGTTGCGCCGCATAGGAGAAGCTCATGCCGATGCGGCTGCCATCGCCAAGGAGACGCACGAAGCGGTCCTGGTCCTCCGGCGTCGACACGATCAGCACGTCGCGAATGCCGGCGAGCATCAGCACCGAGAGCGGATAGTAGATCAGCGGCTTGTTGTAGACGGCCATCAGCTGCTTGCTGGTGGCGATGGTGATGGGATAGAGCCGCGAGCCTGAGCCGCCAGCCAGGATGATGCCTTTCATGCTCCTTCTCCCCGTGTCAGCAGCCGCTCGAGCGTGGCGATCAGGCTGGCGCGGAGCGGCCGAGGCTTGATGCCGAAGGTGCGTTCGAGCTTTGCCGTGTCGAGCACCGAGTAAGCGGGCCTGGGTGCAGCCGTGGGAAAGTCTGCGGTCGCGATCGGACTGACTTGCGGGACTTTGCGCCCGAACCTTGCCGCCTCCGCGAAAATCATGGTGGCGAAGCCGTACCAGGTGACCGTGTCGGCGCCGACATAATGATAGGTGCCCCAGCCGGAAAAGCCGGGCCTCTCGGCGCTGTCCACCAGGGTCAGGATCGCGCCCGCGAGATCTTCCGTCGAGGTGGGACGGCCGGTCTGATCGTCGACGACACGAAGCTCCTCGCGCTCGGCGCCGAGCCTGAGCATGGTCTTGACGAAATTCGTCCCGAACGGGCCATAGACCCAGGCGGTGCGCAGAATGAGGTGCCGGTCATTGGCGCTTCTCACGGCGCGCTCGCCGGCCTCCTTGCTTGTTGCATAGCTTCCTTGCGGATTGACCTTGTCGTCCTCCCGGTAGGGAACGTGGGCCGAACCGTTGAACACGTAATCGGTCGAGAGGTGAATGACCGGAATCTCGGCTTTGGCCGCCGCTTCCGCGACCACCGAAGCGCCGTCGCGGTTGACGGCAAAGGCGCGCATCGCATCCTTCTCGGCCTTGTCGACGGCGGTGTAGGCCGCGGCGTTGACGATGCATGTCGGCGAATGTCTGGCGATTGCCGCGGCGACCGCGCCGGCGTCGCAAATATCAACCTCTTCGTGCGTCAGGCCGACCAGGTCATGACCGGTCGTGGAGGCCATCTCGATCAGATGGCATCCAACCTGGCCGCCTCCGCCGAACACCATGATCCTCGATCCCACGGCAACGCCTTTGTTAAGCGCGCGCCATCTCTACGAGAGGCGCCTCGGCGTGCGGTGGCGCCACCTTCTCATCGAAGGCTTCG
>DASUZQ010000166.1:0-2445 GCA_036376815.1 Methyloceanibacter sp.
ATGCAATGTCCTCGTACGACTGGAAGCCAACGGTGCCGCTGATGCTGGGCGTGAAGAAGTTGAAAAGCTTCCCTGTAGCGCCCTCGGCTTCGACCAAGTTCTACTTTGACGTTAGTGGGATGCTGCCGCTACCTCGGGCCCAAAGTGGACCATGAGGCCGAATCTCGGTCGGAGCGGCGTGAGGCTTACGCCGGCGAGCCGACCCGCTGCCGGCTGCCACGCGTTCGCGACCCCCGGCGGGGGGCTCGGGCCTTGCACCGGCACGAGACCCCGTCAACGAGGGCATCGACCGAAGCGGAGAAGGCCGCGTCGCGGTCAAGCGCCCGGAAAGCCGGTATCAGCGCCTGCGTCGCCGGGCAGGCGAGGGGATCTAGCGCCCGCAGCTCAGCCTCGTCCTCTTCGCTGATCGGGCGGAGCAGCCCTTCGGCCTCGGCCAGGGCATAACCGAGGATGAAGGCGTAGAACGCAAGCCCAAGTCCGGCGGCTTCCGCATCGCTGAGCCCGGCGGTCCGCAGAGCGCGATAGACCACCTCGCTCGAAGCGTGATCGGCAGGCCCGGTGGCGTGGAAGCGGAAATGCAGGTGGAAGAGGCGCGGATGACGGTGGGCGAGATCCCGGTAGGCCCCCGCGACCTTGCGCAGATCGGCGCGCCAGTCGGCGGACGGCAGGGGCAGCTCAACTGTGGCGAGCGCCCGGTCGGCGATTCGTCGCAACAGCTCGTCCTTCGAGCCGAAATGGTGCAGCACGGTCATCGGGTCGACGCCGATGCAGGAGCCGAGCTTGCGCACGGAAAAATCGACCTCGCCCACCCGCGACATCATGTCGAACGCAGCATCCAGGATCGCATCCCGGTCCAACCCTCGCCGGCCGCGCGGGCGGGACCTCGACTTGCGTGCTGTTTGCGTTGACAATTCTACACCGTAGCCAATAAAGTCTTCGCCGTAGCCATACTCGCTCATGAACCCCTGTCAAGGCTGATCGGGGGGCGTCGGAGGCGGTGGAGAAGTCGCGTGACCGGTTCAAGATCGATCGCCGAGACCGTGCGGCGGCCTACCGGCGTGCTTGCCTCCGAAACAGCCATTGCCTTGAGCGGACTGAACCCGAAAGCACGCCTCCTGCTGCTCTGCGCCCGCATCGGTTACACGCCCCACGCGAGCTCCCAGCGCTAGTTCGACGGCCCTTGGGTCACGCTCTGCTGGAGGTTTTTTAGGTGACGAATCAATATCAATCCGCGCAATTGCAAGAGCTTGACGCTCTTCACCATCTGCATCCCTTCACCACTCACAGTTCGCTCCGGGCGGCGGGCGCGCGCGTCATCGTGCGCGGCGACGGCCCCTATATCTGGGACAGCGAAGGCAAGCGCATTCTCGACGGCATGGCGGGACTGTGGACCTGCAACGTCGGCTATGGGCGCAAGGCGCTCGCGCAGGCGGCCTACGACCAGATGGTCGAGCTTCCTTTCTACAATACCTTCTTCAAGACGACGCACCCCCCGGTCGTCGCCCTGTCGCGCAAGCTCGCCGAGATCGCCCCCGACAACCTCAACCAGGTGTTCTACGGCTCGTCAGGCTCCGAAGCGAACGACACCGCGATCCGCCTGATCCGGCATTATTGGGTGCTCAAAGGCGAACCCAAGCGGCGCATCATCATCTCGCGCAAGAACGCCTATCACGGCTCGACCATCGCCGCGGGCTCCATGGGCGGCATGGCGCACGTGCATGCGCACAGCTATCCCGTCTATGAAGGCTTCCGCCATATCATGGATCCTTATTGGTACGGCGAGTCCAGGGAGGGCGAAACGCCGGAGACCTTCGGGCTTCGCGCCGCGCGCGCGCTCGAGGATGAAATCCTGGCGGTCGGCCCCGAGAACGTTGCCGCCTTCGCCGCCGAGCCGGTGCAAGGTGCCGGCGGCGTCAAGATCCCGCCGGCAAGCTACTGGCCGGAGGTGCAGCGCATCGTCGACAAATACGGCATTCTTCTCCTTGCCGACGAGGTGATCACCGGCTTCGGTCGCCTCGGCACGTGGTTTGCATCGCAGTATTATGGCATTCGCCCCAACCTCATCACCTTCGCCAAGGCGGCGACGTCGGGCTACATCCCGCTCTCCGGCGTCATCGTCGACGACAAGATCGTCGATGTTCTGATGGCCCACCCGGACGACTTCAATCACGGCTACACTTTCTCGGGTCACCCCGTGGCCTGCGCCGTGGCGCTGAAGAATCTCGAGATTATGGAAGAGGAGAAGCTCGTCCCGCGCGTCAAGGAGTTCACCGGTCCGGCGCTCGGCAAGATGCTGGCGAAATTCAAGGACCACCCGCTCGTCGGCGAGGTTCGCTCGGTCGGGCTGCTCGGCGCCATCGAGCTCGTCGCCGACAAGCGATCCCGTCGCCGCTTCGCCGATCTTGGCCGCGTCGGCCTCATCTGCCGCGATCATTTCTTCCGCGA